>CAKAQP010000240.1 GCA_916720285.1 uncultured Lachnoanaerobaculum sp.
AGTATCACTCAGTTGTACAATGTGTCCTGATCTTGTTGTAGCGGTACAAAGAATTGCTTCGTTAAATGCGAATATTGATGCGCAAGTTTATGATATAAATCATTTCGGAGATCTCAGAGAAAAGTATCATGTAATGAGTGTGCCGTGTTTGGTAATGAATGAAGATAAGGTTTTCTTCGGTAAGAAGAGTATAGAAGAAGTTCTTGAGTATATAAACAATTAAATATTAAAACTATTGAATTCAGTGGGCTGAACCGTGTTATAAAAGTGAAGTTTTGTAACGGTTCAGCCTTGCTTTTTATATAAAAAAGATGATAAAATATTGAATGTCTGACAACGTAAATTGTAATATATTATGGTGAAGTTGTGGCTTATAAATATAGTTTTTAAGCTTTTTAGGTCAAAATGAGGAGAAGAATAATGAAACTTAATCAAATAAGTATTTTAGAAAATGCAGCGGCATGGGAAAAACTTGGATACTCTCTACCAAAGTATGACAGAGAGCAGGTAAAAAAGAATACACTTGCAAATCCAAACTGGATACATTTCGGTGCCGGAAACATTTTCAGAGCATTCCAGGCAAATGTTTTAAACAATCTTTTAAATGAAAAGAAAACCGATATAGGTCTTGTCGTTGCTGAAGGATTTGATTATGAAATAATAGATAAGGCATTCAAGTCATTTGACAATCTTACAATATATATGAAACTTTGCTGTAACGGAACGGTTGAGAAGAATATTGTAGGCTCAGTTGTAGAGTCTTTAAGAGTGGACCCGGAAAATGCGGACTATGAAACTTTAAAGGAGTTATTCAGAAAGCCTTCACTTCAAATGGTGAGTTTTACAATTACTGAAAAGGGATACGCTGTGGTGGATGGAAACGGCAATACTCCTGCAGGTATTGAGGCTGATTTTAAAGTAGGACCTGAGAAAGCTACAAGCTACATGGGTAAGGTTTGTGCCATGCTTTATGAGAGATTTAAGGCGGGGGCTCTTCCTGTAGCTATGGTAAGTATGGATAATTGCTCACATAACGGTGATAAGCTTAAAGATGCCGTGGTAGCATTTGCAAAGAATTGGTCTGACAATGGTGTTTGTGACGCCGGATTCTTGGCATACGTGAATGATGTAAGTAAGGTAAGTTTCCCATGGTCTATGATTGATAAAATAACACCGAGACCTGCCGACTCCGTAATGGATATGCTTGTTAAAGACGGTATAGAGGATGTAGACTTTGTAAAGACAAGCAAGAACACATTTGTGGCACCTTTTGTAAATGCAGAAGAGGCCGAATATCTTGTAATAGAGGACAGCTTCCCAAACGGCAGACCTAAGCTTGAAGAAGGTGGAGTAATGTTTACAAAGCGTGAAGTTGTAGACATGGTGGAAAGAATGAAGGTATGTACCTGCCTTAATCCCCTTCATACGGCACTTGCAATATACGGTTGTATATTGGGATATGAAAAAATCAGTGATGAGATGAAAGATGGCGAGCTTACAAAACTTATAAAGACAATAGGATATAAAGAAGGTCTTCCTGTAGTTACAGATCCGGGAATTATTAATCCTAAAGATTTCATAGATACTGTAGTGGAAGTAAGACTCCCAAATCCGTTTATGCCTGATACACCGCAAAGAATTGCCTGTGATACATCACAAAAGCTTGCAATAAGATTCGGTGAGACAATAAAGGCATATGAAAAGAGCGAAAACTTAAAAGTATCGGATCTTAAGCTTATACCTCTTGTATTTGCAGGATGGGCAAGATATCTGATGGGAATAGATGACAATCTAAATAAATTTGAGCTCAGTCCGGATCCTTTACTTGAAAAGGTAGTTCCGATGGTGGCAGATATTAAGATTGGAGACAGCGATGTACACTCAAAGCTTGATAAGTTGTTTGGCGATGCTTCCATATTCGGAGTAAACTTATATGAAGTAGGACTTGGTGAGTTATCGGAGAAATATTTTGTTGAACTTATAGCCGGAAAGGGTGCTGTAAGAGAGACGTTGAAGAAATATGTGGGATAAATTATAGCTATATAAAAATAAAGTTTTTATATTTATTAAGGAGTAGAAATACAAATATTTGTTTGTTTTTCTACTCCTTATTTTATTGATAAATCAGTATTTATTCATTAGAGATTTACGTCTAATAGAAAAATTACTGTATAAAGGTATATAAAGAAAATTATTGTTAGATAAAAGACATAATAAGGTAATAATAACATAATACTATTGCAATAAGTACAAAGATATATGTTCATCATGCTGAAAATATTTTATGACAGATAAATATATTGATTTCTGAAATATTAATATGCTAATATATTAGTATATTAATTTGTTCGTAAATAGGAGGAACTATGAAAAAGAAAATTGTTGCACTTTGTATGTTAGCTACATTAGCTCTGTCTGCTTGTGGAGGAGGAACTAAGACTACAACCGAAAGCAGTAAAGCTGCATCAGGAGATGAACCTATTGAGATTGTTATCAGTCATATAGTCGATGAAAATCATACATGGCATAAGGGTTCAGAGAAGTTTAAAGAGGTTGCTGAGGAAAAGTCAGGTGGAAGACTTAAAGTAACTATTTATCCAAACTCACAGCTTGGCAATGAAATTGATACTATTCAGTCGATTCTAACAGGTGGTGGATGTGATATTACATTTACTGCGGAGTCTATGCAAACTTATGCAGAGGAGCTTGGTGTAATCGGAATGCCATATGCTATAAAAAGTGAGGAACAGTTGTACAAAGTACTGGATGGTGAAGTTGGTAAAGAGATGGAAGAAATAATGCTCAATTCAGGTATGAGGGTTTTGGGTTATTTCGTCAGAGGTCCAAGAAACATTACATCAAATACACCTATTAAAACACCTGATGATTTAAAGGGATTCATCATAAGAACACCACAGTCCCCTATGACAGTTGCTGCATTTGAGGCAATGGGTGCAAAACCTACTCCAATGGCATTCAGTGAGGTATTTACTTCATTACAGCAGGGCGTTATAAACGGTCAGGAAAATCCGTTAGCTATGATTAAGTCAGGATCACTCTATGAAGTACAAAAGTATGTTAATGAGACAGAGCACTTAAGAGCGTGGGTTTACATCGCTATGGGAGAAAAAAAGTACCAGTCTTTGCCTGATGATTTAAAAGAAGTGGTTAATGAGGCAGCTAAAGAAGCACAGGCATATGAGCATGAATTATTCCTTGAGGATGAGAAGAAACTTAAAAGTGAACTTGAAGAAAAGGGTATGGAGTTCGTAGAGGTAGATCAAAAATTATTCTCAGAAAAAGCAATACCGGGTGTAGAAGCCATACTGACAGAAAAACAAAAAGAGTTATATGATAAGATAAAGGCAGTTCAATAGTAGTTTAAGATTGGTGAATTATGGATAGTTTTATAAA
>CAKAQP010000241.1 GCA_916720285.1 uncultured Lachnoanaerobaculum sp.
GCTTCCGTTACCGCACCGGCTTTTAATAATATAGCACTTGGACAGATTTGCTTCTGGATAGGATTTGTTCTTTATATTCCGCTTTTCTTTTATGTATCTTTCAGATATATAATGCTTGGAAATAAGAAGATTGAAGCCAAGGCGCTTGCATGTATCTATGCGGCACCTGTAAGTCTATGTGTGGCAGGATATATAAGTTCTTTTGAGCAAAAGAATATATCATTTTTGACCGGACTTTATCTTTTTTCATTGGTGATATATCTGCTTGGATTATTTGTTGCGGCAGACCTTTTTGCAAACTTTGCAGAGAATAGAGAATTTAAATTTTATCCGAGTATTGCAGGAATTACATTCCCTTTTGTTATCAGTGCTATTGCCGCAAAGCAATATAATGCTGTTCTTACAAAAATGGATATTCAAAGTGGAATCAGATCTGCTATGCCTTTGATTGTAAATATAGAGCTTATAATCGCAATAGTAGGAGTGGTATTTGCAGCGCTTTGTTTTGCAAGTCATGTATTTAAAAAAGAATAGTATAATATATCATCAATTATTTTAAGCGACTGAAATTCCGGTCGCTTTTTTATATTCAAAGATGCAAAAATATATTTTATATGCTATAATTTTTGCGAAAACTTACGGGGAGATAAATTCCCATAAAAGTTTATTTTATGTATTAGGCTTTGCTTATATTTTGAAAGGTGTATATGGAAAAAAGAGATACAATCACAGAGATTTTTGGGGTTAATGTATTCAATGATGAGGCTATGCAGGTATATTTGCCGAAGGCGGTATTTAAAAAGTTAAAAAAGACTATCGAAGACGGTCTGGAACTGGATAATGATATTGCGGACTCTGTAGCTCATGGAATGAAGGAATGGGCGATTGACAGAGGGGCTACTCACTATACCCATTGGTTTCAGCCTTTGACAGGTGTAACTGCCGAAAAGCATGATTCTTTTATTTCCGCACCTAAAAACGGCAAGGTTATAATGGAATTTTCCGCAAAGGAGCTTACAAAGGGTGAATCCGATGCTTCAAGTTTTCCTTCAGGCGGACTTAGAGCAACATTTGAGGCCAGAGGATATACCGCATGGGATTGTACATCTCCTGCGTTTATAAAAAAGGATTCTTTGGGTGTTACATTATATATTCCTACAGCATTTTGCTCTTACAGGGGTGAAGCACTTGATAAAAAGACACCGCTACTTCGTTCTATGCAGGCTATAAACACTCAGGCTCTTAGAATACTCAGACTTTTCGGAAATACCACAACAAAGAGAGTAATACCTTCAGTAGGTGCGGAGCAGGAGTATTTCATTGTAGACAGGGAGAAGTATCTGCAAAGAAAGGATTTGATATATACAGGAAGGACTCTTTTTGGAGCAATGCCACCAAAAGGACAGGAGCTTGAGGACCACTACTTCGGTTCTATCAGAGAGAGAATAGCTTCCTATATGAATGATATAAATCATGAACTTTGGATGCTTGGTGTTCCTGCAAAGACACAGCATAATGAGGTTGCGCCGGCACAGCATGAGCTGGCACCTGTTTATGAGCAGGTAAATGTGGCTGTGGATCACAATCAGGTGACTATGGAGACCATGAAAAAGGTGGCAGGTAGGCATGGACTTACATGTCTTTTGAATGAGAAGCCTTTTGCAGGTGTGAACGGCTCGGGAAAGCATAACAACTGGTCTTTGACTTCAGATGACGGAATAAATATGTTAAATCCGGGAGATACACCTCATGAGAATATACAGTTCTTACTTGTACTTGCATGTATTTTAAAGGCGGTTGACAAGCATGCCGATTTGCTTAGAGAGTCTGCGGCCTGTGTAGGTAATGATCACCGTCTTGGTGCACATGAGGCACCGCCTGCTATTATTTCCGTGTTCCTTGGCGACCAGCTTCAGGATGTTATAGATCAGCTTTGCTCCACCGGTGAGGCTACACATTCTATTCAGGGTGCTACATTAAAGACAGGTGTGACAACACTCCCCGACTTTGAAATTGATGCTACAGACAGAAACAGAACATCACCTTTTGCATTTACAAATAATAAATTTGAATTCAGAATGGTAGGTTCTTCCGACTCCATCGCATCACCGAATATTGTTTTAAATACAATAGTGGCTGAAAGCTTTAAAGAGGCGGCAAATGAGCTTGAAAGTGCAAGTGATTTTGATGAAGCCGTTCATGATATAATCAAGAGATTGTTTACCGCTCACAGAAGAATTATATTTAACGGTAACGGGTATTCTGAGGAATGGGTAAAAGAAGCAAAGAGAAGAGGACTTTCAAATCTTCCAAGTATGATAGATGCTATTCCGGCTCTTGTATCTGAGGATTCTATAAAGCTCTTTGAAGAGTTTGAGGTATTTACCAGAACCGAGCTTGAATCAAGAGTAGAAATAGAATATGAAGCATATTCAAAAGCAATAAATATCGAGGCAAAGACTATGATAGATATCGCGGGTAAGTCTATTATACCGGCGGTTATAAGATATACCACAAGACTTGCGGACTCTATAATTAAGTTAAAATCTGCGATTTCAGGTATAGAGCCTTATGCACAAAATGCTATTTTAATAGAAGTGAATGAGCATTTGAAAGAGTCAAAAGTTGCACTTGAAAATCTTAAAAATTATATGGATAATGCCACAGAAATCACAGATGTAACTGCGCATGCAAAATATATGCATGAGGTGGTGGTTCCTGCGATGGAAGCGCTTAGAAAGCCTATTGATACTTTGGAAATGATAGTAGATAAGGATCTTTGGCCGATGCCAAGCTATGGTGATCTTTTGTTTGAGGTGTAATAATGATAAAGGCTGTTATTTTTGATCTGGACGGTACATTGCTTAATACATTAACTGCACTGTCGTTTTGTATAAGTAAAACAATGAAACATTTCGGGTTAAAAGAAATTGATATAGAGCATACAAGATATTTTGTCGGAGAAGGTGCAAAGAAGTTCGTGGACAGATCATTGATATATAACGGTGATACGGATTTGAAACTTGCAAATGAAGCTTACAAAGTATATGATGATATTTTTGCTGTAGACTGCTTAAAGGATGTTAAGCCCTATGAAGGTATTACCAAGCTTCTTGAATCTCTAAAGCAGATGGGAATAAAGTCTGTGGTTTTATCAAACAAATCACAACTCGGTGTGGAGAAAAATATAAATGGGATTTTCGGTGCCGGAGTATTTGATTTGATATATGGAGAGAGGGACGGTATTCCAAAGAAGCCCGATCCTACTTCTTTGAATATGATAATAGAGGAACTTGGTCTCTCAAAATCAGAGATACTCTACGTCGGTGATACCGCTACGGATATGCAGACAGCTCTCAGAGCCGGAGTTACAAGCATAGGAGTGCTCTGGGGATTTAGAGATGAGGAGGA
>CAKAQP010000242.1 GCA_916720285.1 uncultured Lachnoanaerobaculum sp.
ATATAGATAAGTTATATGCTAAGGTACCATGGAATGAGACTTGGATGTATGAGGACCCTAAAACTTTTTAATTTATAAAAGGTATGAGAAAAAGAAAGTATTATGAATTTGAAAATTATTAATATCTGTACATTCGGTTATGATAGATTTGTTGATGCTGAAATGGAGGACAAAAATAAGATTATAGTACATTTTATGGAATATGATGAATATATAGATAACGACAAGAAATCTGAACGGAAGTTTGTTGGAAGTATAATAAAAGGTAAATTAAGAATAGATTTAGTAACAGGCTCTTATATTAAAAACGGTGAACTTATGTTTGAACAGCCACATAGACATTCCTCACATATAATAGCGACAGTAGAAGTAAAAAGAATTGTAGATGAATTTTCACTTTATGCCAAAACAAGTATATGTGATGAGGAAATATTGGTCGAGTTTGAAAGTAAAGTAAAATATGGTATTAATGATAGGATATACGTTGTCGGATCTTTGGAGTTTGATATTATATCTTAAATCAAAGAGTAAAGAGTAAATTACACTCTTGCAATTTACCTTCATTTATGCTATCCTAAGATGTACTTTGTAACGAGTCTACTTTATGTAACCGTTAAATTTTTAAAAGAGGTGAATTATGAAACAGGGAATACATCCAAATTATTATCAGGCAACAGTAACTTGCAACTGTGGTAACACATTTGTAACAGGTTCAACAAAGGAAGATATCCACGTAGAAATTTGTTCTAAGTGCCATTCTTTCTATACAGGTCAGCAGAAATCAGCTCAGGCACGTGGTCGTATCGAGCAGTTTAACCGTAGATATGGTGTTAAGGCTGAATAATAAGATAAAGAAATACTATTTATTAGGGGGAGTCAGGCAGGTGTCTGGCTCTTTTTAAATAGATTACGGAGTAAATATGAAATATTCAGGAATAGGCGGACAGGCTGTTATAGAAGGCATCATGATGAAAAACGGTGACAGATATTCTACAGCTGTAAGAAAGCCGGATAAAACAATTGCGGTAATGGAAGATAAATATGAGAGCTTAACTACAAGAATGCCGATATTGGGACTTCCGTTCCTTAGAGGTATATTTTCATTTATAGACTCATTGGTTTTGGGAATGAAAACACTGTCATATTCAGCAAGCTTCTTTGAAGATGATGAGGATTCAAAGCCTTCAAAGTTTGAAGAAAAGCTGATAGCAATTTTTGGAGATAAGCTGGATAAAGTGATAATGGGTGTTACTATGTTTATTTCAGTAATAGCATCCATAGCTATTTTTATGGTCCTGCCGATGCTTCTCAGTAATATTATTAAATTGAAAATTGATAATTACTATGTAATTGCAATTTTTGAGGGAATAATAAGAATTGCAATATTTATCTTCTATATAAAAATGATATCAAGAATGGAAGATATTAAAAGAACGTTTATGTACCATGGAGCGGAGCATAAATGTATAAACTGTATTGAACATGGTCTTGAGCTTAATGTGGAAAATGTTATGAAGAGCTCAAAAGAGCATAAGAGATGCGGTACAAGCTTTATTATCATCGTAATGATGATAAGTATACTTTTCTTTATGGTAATCAGAGTTGATACCATATGGCTTAGAGCGTTATCCAGAATTGTTCTTGTACCTGTTATAGCCGGAGTAAGCTATGAGTTTTTAAGAATTGCAGGAAGAAGTGATTTCTGGCTTGTAAATCTTATAAGTAAACCGGGACTTTGGATGCAGGGACTTACCACTAAGGAACCTACACCTGATATGGTTGAGGTAGCTATTGCAGCAGTTGAAAGGGTATTTGACTGGAGAGAGTACCTGGAGGAAAACTTTTGATATGAAATATATTGAAGCTTTTGATAAATACGTAAAGCTGTTGGAAGAAAAAAACTTCAAGGATGCGAAAAGTGATATACTCCTGCTTATATATGAGATATTCGATTTTGATTTTTCAAAATGGACGATGTATAAGTATGATGAAATAGAGGATATATCAAAGCTTGATACATTGAATGAATATGTGGAAAAAAGGCTTGGTCATATGCCTATACAGTATATTTTAAATAAGGCATATTTTTGCGGACTTCCACTCTATGTCAATGAGAATGTACTTATTCCGAGATTTGATACGGAAGTACTGGTTGAAGAAGTTTTAGCGCTTTCAAAAAAAGATAAGAGTAAAAGAATACTTGATATGTGTACCGGTTCGGGAGCTATAGCTATTGCATTGAAAAAGCTTGGAGGATTTGACAGAGTTGATGCTCTGGATATATCGGATAAGGCACTTGAAGTTGCAAAAAGAAATGCAAAAGAGCTGGATTTGGATATCAATTTTTTAAAGAGCGATATGTTTTCAAGCTTAACATCTGAAATTAAATATGATATCATAGTATCCAATCCGCCGTACATACAGAGCGATGTTGTAGATACTTTAGAAAATGAAGTAAAGGATTTTGAGCCTAGGCTTGCGCTTGACGGAGATGCTGACGGCATGAAATTTTATAAAATAATTGCCGAAAACTATGAGGACTATTTGGCAGACAACGGAGTAATGGCTCTTGAAATAGGCTATGATGAAGCGGATGATATAAGAGCTTTGTTTGAAGGCAAAAATGTAGTGATAAAAAAGGACCTGGCAAATTTAGACAGGGTAGCGATAATATACAGTTAAATAAAATAAATCATAAGAGGAAAAGATGTTTGATAATTTAGAAGATATAGTAGTACATTATGATGAAATCATGGCGGAGCTTGCAAGCGGCGATGTGGCAAATGATCAGAACAGATTCAGAAAGCTGATGAAGGAGCAATCGGATCTTGCGCCGCTGGTGGAAACTTACGGAGAATATAAAAAAGCAAAGCAATTACAGGTGGATGCACTTGAAATGCTTGAGATGAATGATGAAGAAATGAAGGAGATGGCAAAGGAAGAGCTTGCCGAGGGTAAGAGACTGGAAGAGGAACTTTCCGAAAAGTTAAAGATTTTACTTTTGCCAAAAGATCCTAATGATGACAAGAATATAATGCTGGAAGTCAGAGCCGGAGCAGGCGGTGACGAGGCGGCATTGTTTGCTATGCAGCTGTATCGTATGTACACTCATTATGCGGAGTCTCAAAACTGGAAGGTCGAGATGATTGATGTTAATGAGAACGGTATAGGCGGATATAAGGAAGTAGTGGCAATGGTAAGCGGTAAGGGTGCTTATTCTAAGCTTAAGTATGAGTCGGGAGTTCACAGAGTACAAAGAGTACCTGAGACAGAGTCGGGTGGAAGAATTCATACTTCTACAGCATCTGTTGCTGTAATGCCTGAGGCTGAGGAAGTTGATGTACAGATTGATATGAATGATGTCAGAATAGACGTTATGAGAG
>CAKAQP010000243.1 GCA_916720285.1 uncultured Lachnoanaerobaculum sp.
AGGGACGGGCTCCTACATCTGGCTGATCATTGCGCCGGTCATCGGCCTGGTACACCTGATATTGTGTACAGAGATAAATCTGTAAGAGCAAAAAAGAGAAAAGAAACAAATGAAAACAGCGAAAGTGCTTAAATTTAATTTTACCCTCGGATAACAACCGGGGGTATTATATTAGGGAGTAAATGAATAAATTAAAAACAATATTGATAAGGAATCAAATCATCTTTCCGGGAGAGGTGATAGGGTTTTCATCTGCAGACAGCAATATAATAAAGGCACAGCTGGATGCTTATGAAAATGATGAAGAACTTTTCATTTTAAGATACAAAGCGGACAATGAAGAGGAGAGAAAAGACAGTGCATATACCGAGACTAACGGTGTAATTGCCAAGGTTGAGAGTGTAAAAAATAAAGATAACGGTGTAATAGAAGTTGTAGTAAGAGCCTTAAGACGAGGTAAGCTGATTTCTCTAAATAATTATGCCGAAAATGAATATGAGGCGGAAGTAGAAGAGTACATACAGTCAGATGAAGGCTTTGACAGAATGTTAAACAGTCTGCAGCTGACAATGAGAGGCTATAGCGATGTAAATGAGAGATTTAAAAAACATATCTTAAACGAATTACTTGCTATAGATAACCTTCCTGAACTTTTGGACAGATTAAGGCTTGCTCTAAACCTTGATTATGAAAAGAAAAAGATTATAAATGCTGCAAAGACACCGGTTGAAGAGTCTATGTTGCTTATGGAGATTATGAGCGAGGCTATAGACAGGAAAGAAATTGCGGAAAAAATAAAATCGGAAGTAGATAAGGACATTTCAAAGAACCAAAGAGACTATATTCTCAGAGAACATTTGAAGGTTATACAAAATGAAATGGCCAAAAACAGCGGCTATGAGACTGTTTCTGACGAGTACGAAGAGAAACTTAAAAACTTGGCGCTTGCTGATGAATATAAAGAGAAGATAAAAAAGGATATTTTCAGACTGAATACGGCCGGCAGTAACGGTGCCGAGGGAAATGTAATCAGGACATATCTGGACACTGTTTTTGAAATGCCTTTCGGGGTATACAGTGAAGATTTCAATGACATAATACGTGCAAAAAAGATTCTGGATGAGGATCACTACGGACTTGAAAAAGTAAAGGACAGAATACTTGAATATCTCTCTGTAAGAATATTAAATCCTACAGGAAATTCACCAATACTCTGCCTTGTAGGCCCACCGGGAACAGGTAAAACTTCAATTGCAAAGAGTGTTGCAAAGGCACTTGGAAGAAAATATGTAAGAATAAGTCTTGGCGGAGTTGGAGATGAGGCCGAGATCAGAGGACATAGAAGAACCTATGTAGGTGCTATGCCGGGAAGGATTGTAGAAGCTATAAAGCATGTCAAAGTTGCAAATCCATTGCTTTTGTTGGATGAGATAGATAAAAGCTCAAAAGATTATAAGGGTGATGTATCAGCAGCACTTTTGGAGGTGCTTGACGGAGAACAAAATAAGACCTTTAGAGACAGATATCTTGAAATACCTCTTGATTTGTCCAAGGTTTTATTTATAGCTACGGCAAATACTCTGGATACTATTCCGAGACCGCTTCTTGACAGAATGGATATAATTGAGATCAGCTCATATACTGAAAATGAAAAATATCATATTGCCAAAAGTTACCTTGTTCCGAAGGAAGTGGAAGCAAACGGTATGAAGGATAAGGGAATTCATTTCAGTGATAAGGCTATAAAGAAGATAATCCACAACTATACCAGAGAGGCCGGAGTCAGAAACCTTTCAAGAAGGATTGGGGATATCTGCAGAAAATGTGCCAGAGAATCACTTGAGGGTAAAAAGAGTTTTAAAATAACAGAAAAAAATATCGGTAAATACCTCGGAAAAGAAAAGGTAAGACATGATGAGGTTGAAAAAGAGCCACAGGTCGGAATGGTAACAGGACTTGCATGGACAAGTGTAGGCGGAGATACTTTAAGTATTGAGGTAAATATAATGCCCGGAAAAGGAGTGCTTACACTTACAGGAAATATGGGCGATGTAATGAAGGAGAGTGCCGGAATCTCAAAGAGCCTTGTAAGAAGCATGGCGAAGGAATATGATATAGAAGACGGATTCTTTGAAAAGAACGATATACATTTACATATACCTGAGGGTGCCGTACCAAAGGACGGTCCAAGCGCAGGTGTGACAATGACCACCGCAATCATTTCAGCCATCACAGGAAAAAGAGTGAGAGCCGATGTGGCAATGACAGGAGAGATAACTCTAAGGGGCAAGGTGCTTCCTATAGGCGGTTTAAAAGAAAAACTCCTGGCTGCCAAGCTTGCTGGAGTAAAGACAGTATGTGTTCCAAAGGAAAATGAAGTGGATGTATCCGAATTGTCGGCTGAAATTACAGGAGGACTGGAAATCGTATATGTCAAGGATATAAAAGAAGTCCTAGAGGTAGCGCTGACAGATTAAAATTTTGATGTAATAATAAAAGAATATAAATGAGGTACTTATGATAATAAAAAAAGCGGAGCTGGAGACGGTATGCGGTATAACCAGTACATTTCCTGAAAATACAGATCCGGAAATAGTCTTTGCAGGCAAGTCAAATGTAGGAAAATCATCATTGATAAATTCTCTTATGAACAGGAAATCTTTGGCAAGGACATCAAGTCAGCCCGGAAAGACACAGACCATAAATTATTATAAAGTAAATGATGATCTATATTTTGTTGACCTGCCGGGATACGGTTATGCCAATGCAAATCTTGCCACAAAGGAAAAATGGGGCAAAATGATAGAAAAGTACCTACATACTTCAAAGCAAATCAGATGTATATTTTTGCTGATTGATATAAGGCATGAGCCGGGTAAAAATGATAAGCAAATGTATGACTGGATTGTATATAACGGTTATCAGCCTGTAATTATAGCTACGAAGCTTGATAAGCTAAAAAGAAGTCAGGTGGCTAAATGTGTTAAGATTGTGAGAGAAGGACTTGGATTACCGAAGGAAGGTGTGCTTATACCTTTCTCATCACAGACCAAGCAGGGCAGAGAAGAAGTATATGAATTTATAGAAAATCTTTTGGCAGAGGAACAGATTTAATTTAATGAAGATATTTATTGTGGAAGATGATGAAAATATAGTGGAGCTTTTGGGAGATGAACTCAGAGCGTGGGGATATGAAACAATGTCTGTGAAAGACTTTAATAATGTGGCAAAAGAGGTGGAAGAGTTTAAGTCGGATCTTGTACTTATGGATATCACTTTGCCATACTACAACGGATTTTACTGGACTCAGAAAATCAGAGAAATTTCAAATGTACCTATAATTTTCATCTCTTCTCACAATAATTCGATGGATATGGT
>CAKAQP010000244.1 GCA_916720285.1 uncultured Lachnoanaerobaculum sp.
ATAGACTTGAACTTCTCAGGAGAATATCAGCCAAATGCCCATGAGTATACCGAGGTGATATTTGGTAAGGGTTATACTTACAGAGCCGGAACAGTAGGTACTCTGGCAAATAAGACGGCATATGGTTATGTAAAGCATTATTTTGATGATAAAAATGAGAGTAAAAGAAAATGTGAAATAAACAGACTGGCTGTAGGCTGTGAAGGTGTAAGAAGAACCACAGGTCAGCATCCGGGAGGTATCATTGTTCTTCCTCACGGTGAGGAGATCTATACATTTACACCGGTTCAAAGACCGGCAAATGATATGACCACAAAGACCATTACCACACATTTTGATTATCATGCTATCGATCACAATCTTTTAAAACTAGATATACTTGGACATCAGGATCCTACAATGATAAGAATGCTTCAAGATCTTACAGGTATTGACCCGGTAAAAGATATTCCACTGGATTCAAAAGAGACAATGAGTCTTTTCCAAAACACCTCGGCCCTTGGAATTGAGCCGAAAGATATACTTGACTGTCCGCTGGGTGCTTTAGGAGTACCTGAGTTTGGTACCGACTTTGCTATGCAAATGTTAATTGATACAAAGCCACAGGGACTGTCAGACCTTGTAAGAATTGCCGGACTTGCACATGGTACCGATGTTTGGCTTGGAAATGCACAGACTTTGATACTTGAAGGTAAGGCAACTATCAGAACAGCCATCTGTACCAGAGATGATATCATGATTTATCTTATAGAACAGGGACTTGATGAGGGTGAATCCTTTAAGATAATGGAGAGTGTAAGAAAGGGTAAGGGACTTACAGATGAATGGGTCGAGCATATGGAGGAAAAGGGTGTACCTGACTGGTATATCTGGTCCTGTAAGAAAATAAAGTATATGTTCCCTAAAGCCCATGCGGCCGCATATGTTATGATGGCATGGAGAATTGCCTACTGTAAGATATTTTATCCATTGGCATATTATACGGCATACTTTACTATAAGAGCTACGGGATTTAACTATTCTCTTATGTGTATGGGAAAGGATAAGCTTGAGTTTAATATTGCTCAATATAAGAAAAATCCCGATACCACAGCCAAATATGCGGATACACTTCGTGATATGAGAATAGCACAGGAGATGTATGCAAGAGGCTTTGAGTTTGCAAAGATAGATCTTTTCAAAGTGCATCCTACAAAGTTTCAGATAATGGATGACGGCAAGATAATGCCTTCGCTTTCAAGTATTGAAGGACTTGGCGAAACTGCCGCCACATCAATAGTCAATGCCACAAAGGCCGGACCTTTCATTTCAAAAGATGATTTTATGTCAAGAGCCAAGGTCGGAAAGAGTACATGCGAACTTCTTGACAGCCTGAACTTACTGGGTGATTTGCCGGAGAGCAATCAGATATCGTTTTTTGATTTGATGGGATAAAAATAATGATTACATGAAAGCGACTGAAGGTGATTTCGGTCGCTTTTTATAAATTTATTTATAACTTATTATTATAAATATTAACGAAATATAAATCTTGTCATATTTTAGCAAGTGAATTCTCTTTACTTTATGACAGTGTATTGCTATAATATTTATATCTAGTAGGAGGAGTAATTTATGATGGATTTGATTGATATTGGAAAAAGAATAAAAAGTCTTAGAAAAGATTCAAATCTTACACAAAGTAAAGTTGCAGAGTTTTTATCATTAGATCAGAGTATGATTGCAAAAATAGAAAGGGGAGAAAGAAGTATTAGTTCAGACGTTATTGAAAAACTTTCATATCTCTTTTGTTGTACATCAGATTACATTTTGACAGGTGAAGATTCAGAACAAAAATGTCTGATATCATTCAGATCCGGTGACATCACAGAGAATGACTTGGAATCTTTGGCAATAATTAATAAGATAGTTTTAAATCAATTTGAAATGGATAAAATTGCGAGGCTATAGATGATTAATAAAATGGAATTGAGTAGCAAAGCTGCGCTTCTCAGAAAAAAATTTGGAGAAGATGAATCATCACCTATTGACATATTTCAGGTAGTGCAAGCAATAGATAAACTTACGCTTGTTTTTTATCCTTTGAATAATAATATAAGTGGCATTTGCTATAAGGGAAAAAGTTCAAACGTAATTGTAATTAATTCGGATATGTCTATAGGTAGGCAAAGATTTTCTCTTGCACATGAGCTTTATCATTTATATTTTGATGAAAGCGGTATTAGTTCGGCAAGTTTAACAACTATAGGTAAAGGTGATGAAAATGAAAAAAAAGCCGATCAATTCGCATCATTTTTTTTAATACCTCAATCATCATTGTATGGACTAATTGAATCTATTAAAGAGAAAAACCAAAAAAACCACCTCGATATAGAAGATGTTATTAGAATTGAACAGTATTATGGAGTCAGTCATAAAGCAATATTATATAGACTGATGGAGGAAGGAGAAATTGATTCGGAAGATATAAAATCAATGGAAATAGGAGTTATTACCCTCGCTGCCAGATTAGGTTATGATACAGCAATTTATTACCCTTCTGCAGAAGACAAAAAGAAAATGGTATTGGGACATTATATAGCTTTGGCTGAAAAGCTCTTAGATGAAGAATATATTTCGTATGGTAAATATGAAGAAATACTGTTGGATGGTTTTAGAGATGATATAGTCTATGGAATTGAAGGGGAGGATGGTGTTATTCTTGATTGATTCTATATTTAAACTATAGGAGCAAATTCGTTTACAGAATTTTTGAAAATAAAAGAATGATAATAATTAATAAAATAATCTAAAAGGAGAATTTATGGCAAAAAGACCAATATTTATAGCAAAGGATAAATATCCTTTTTATACGGAGAAAACAATTGAATTTGAGTATTTTGCAGGATTTTCTGTAAGTCAAAAGCAAAAATCAATTAATTCACTTCACAATTCATATAAAAAACAAGGTGGAGGCAATGTTCTCGAGATTTCAACAAAGGGAGAGGATAAGCTCGGAATAAATTTAAGTGCATTCAACTTGTTGCTTGATATAAATGGGGGTAAATATAGACTTGAATGTGTATTTCAAGGAAGTAAAGTATTTGAACATGGTGGACCATATACAGATTTATATGATGTACAACCTTGGGAAGCAAAGAAGGATAACCGATTAAGAGAAAGTGGAAAAGTGATAGGATTTAATTTGTTCGGTAAAGATTTCAAAAGCGAACCTAAAGATTTTTTCTATAATTGGATCTACATAAATGCCTTAGCCAAAAATAAGGAATACTTGGAAGAACTTGATATGTATGAGGCTTTTACAGATATTGAGTTCAATCCGCAAAAATCCATCAACTGTCAGGCCAGATCGGTTGCAATTGCAGTCGGATTGGA
>CAKAQP010000245.1 GCA_916720285.1 uncultured Lachnoanaerobaculum sp.
TGCGATGCTTTATCTTAAGCTTATGGATAAAGTTGTAGGACTTGATGTTTTGTCGGGAAATTATGTGACTGTGGCTGAAAACCTTGAAAACGGAAAGTATTCCATAAGTCAGGATAAGAGTTTATTATCTTGGAATATCGGAGACGGGTTGAATATTTATAATTTTGCTACAGGAGAAAATAAGCAATTAGATAATGCAAATGAGATAATGCTGCCTATAGGATATATTGGAAGCGACTTGGTAGTAGCAATAGAATCTCAAAACATTTCCAATACAATTAACGGCAAATCTACAGGAAGTATTTTTGAAAAGGTGAGTATATACAATAATCTTTTGGAATTACAAAAGGAATATACTTATGACGGCAGATATATTGACAATATCGATGTAAAGGGAAATCGTGTGCATATTGACCTTTATCAATATGACGGTGAAAACTTTACAAGGTCGGGAGAGGATACGATAATCAGTAATAAGTCTGTGGCAAGTGAGACCAGAGTATCATCTTATACTGACAGCTTCAGAGCAAAGAACTATGTTATAGACACCGGTAAGTGGATTGAAGGCGAGGTTTATTACTCGGTGGACCTTAAAATTGACAATGCTGATATGGAATATAATATCGATTTAAATAAATCGTATCTTGACAATATGTATTATGTCTATATTAATTCCAAGCTGGAAGGGATATATGATAATCCTGTGAATGCTATAGATACCGCATATACAGATATGGGATTTGTAAGAAGAAAAGGAATAATGGTGTATGCGAGGTCAATGGTTGAGACCGCGTCAAATACAAATTTTGATGTAAACAAAGCCGGAGAATATGTAAATCATTGGGAAAATAATGAGCTTACAAGATTTCAGGGTATAACATTAAAAGAGGCAATGTACTTTTTAACTGTTAAAAAGCCTGTGTTTACATTTACAGCAATAAATAATCCGGTTATAATAACTGCGTATGATTCAAAAAGTGTCACAGTATATGATATAAATACAACAAGTGTACAGAAAATAGATATAAATGAGGCTCAAAGTATATTCAATAGCACTCAAAATGACTTTTCTTGTTTCTTTACCTTTAGAATGTAATGTGATAAAATTAGAATCGTAATAAAAAAGAAAGATTTGATTTAGGTTTTTATTTACTTAAATATTAAAGTTCAAATACATAGTTTTATATAGAGGAGAAAAATGGCTCAATATATAATGAATGGTGGAAGCCCATTGGTAGGAGAGGTTGCTATAGGCGGTGCAAAGAATGCGGCACTTGGTATTTTGGCAGCTGCTATAATGACAGATGAAGATGTTTATATAGAAAATTTACCTGATGTAAAAGATATCAATGTTATGCTTGAGGCGATAAAGGCTATCGGTGCAAGTGTTGAAAGACTTGACAGACATAGCGTGAGGATTAATGCGTCTTCGGTAAAGGATGTATTGGTTGATGACGAATTTATAAGAAAAATCAGAGCATCATATTATTTTATCGGAGCGCTGTTAGGTAAGTATAAGAGTGCCGAGGTGGCTTTGCCTGGTGGATGTAATATAGGATCAAGACCTATAGATTTGCATTTGAAGGGATTTAAGGCCTTGGGAGCCGAGATTGATATTGAGTCCGGAAGAGTAAAAGCACATGCCATTGATTTGGTTGCGGCGGATATATATCTGGATACCGTATCTGTAGGTGCCACTATAAATATTATGATGGCGGCATCATTGGCGGAAGGAAAAACGATTATAGAAAATGCGGCTAAAGAACCGCATATAGTTGATGTTGCAAATTTCCTAAACAGTATGGGCGCGGATATAAAGGGCGCAGGAACGGATGTTATAAGGATAAACGGTGTTAAATCACTACATGGAAGCAGATATTCCATAATACCGGATCAGATAGAAGCCGGAACATTTATGTGTGCTGCGGCTATTACAAAGGGTGATATTACTGTAAAGAACATTATACCGAAACATATGGAAGCTATAAGTGCAAAACTTATGGAGATGGGATGTGAAGTTGTGGAATTTGACGATGCAATAAGGGTTATTGCAAAGAACAATCAAAAGTCCACAAATATAAAGACATTACCTTACCCGGGCTTTCCTACAGATATGCAGCCACAGATAACTACCGCTTTGGCTCTTGCTACAGGAAGCAGTCTGGTAGTTGAAAGTATATTTGAAAACAGATTTAAATATGTAGATGAACTCGCAAGAATGGGTACTAATATAAAAGTAGAGGGTAATACCGCTATGGTTATCGGTGTGGAAAAACTTAGAGGTGCGGCGCTTAGAGCACCGGATCTTAGAGCCGGTGCCGCACTTGTATTGGCAGGTCTTGCTGCAGAGGGACAGACTACTGTAGATGATATTAAGTATATAAAAAGAGGATACGAGGATTTCGAAGGTAAGTTGGTTTCATTGGGTGCTGATATAAGAGAAGTGGACAGTGAGGTTGAGGCAAGAAAGTTTAATATCAAGGTTGTGTAAGAATTTAATTTGCGGATGGCTTGGCTGTCCGCTTTTTAATATATAAAGTAATGAGGCGGTTATGAAAAGAGAAGAGTTACTATATATATGTGGCGGTAGAGATTGGTATTGCAATGACAATCTCATTCATTTTTCAGGAAATGCATTTGGCAAAGAAATAAGTTTTGATTTTTCAGGCTATAGAGAAGAAGAGTTATTATCAAGTCTGGTGCCTATTATTGAAAGAATTATAAATGAGATAGATAGGCTGGATAAGGATGCAAGAAGTATTATAAAAGGGAAACACAAGGACGAGGATGCAGATGTATTGGAGTTGACAAATATTATTTTTGATAAGAGCGGATGTTATGATATGTTTGCGCTTGGATATCATGTAGGAGAAACAGAGGCAGGAGAACTTTACCTGCTAATAAAGTTTGATAAAAACTTTTTTGGAAACAGCGATATAGTTTATGAAGTCTATTAGTATAAGGGGCTTAAATCGGCTTAAATAAAGGAGATTTAAGGTCTTCAAAATTTTGAAAAAAAATAAAAATAAATGCTTGACATTAATGACTTGTTGCGATATTATAATTAGGCAGTTACGGAGAGGTATCGAAGTGGTCATAACGAGGCGGTCTTGAAAACCGTTTGTCCGCAAGGGCGCGTGGGTTCGAATCCCACCCTCTCCGCTTCCTTTTTGCCCAAAAGCAAAGAGGTGAACAGAAGAAGGATAACTCGCAACCAAGCAGAAGTACCCAAGTGGTTGAAGGGGCTCCCCTGGAAAGGGAGTAGGCTGTTAATAGCGGTGCGAGGGTTCAAATCCCTCCTTCTGCGTTGAACCTTGATAATTTAAGATTAAACAGTACACACAACCCTGAAAATAACTTAAT
>CAKAQP010000246.1 GCA_916720285.1 uncultured Lachnoanaerobaculum sp.
GCATCCTTTACCTTTCTTACTATCTCCTACCCGCTTCAAAAATTTGATTTGCAAGTAACTCTATCTCACAGTTTTCATCTACAAGATTTTCTTTTTGCCAATCCAAAATATTACTTATAACTTTACAATTCTCTGAACTTAGAGGTAAATGCTTCATCGAATGATTTAAAACTGCTAATAAAATTTCTTTCGGGTTTTCTATATTTGAAATACCAAGTACAGGTCCCTCATCAAGTATTGCATCCACAATCGATAAAACGCCTTCAAGCTCCTCATAAGTAAGCCTATCTTTTTTAAGTATTGCTTCCACATCCGCCTTTTTATAGCAATCCCATCCCGAATAAGCCGGCATGACACCATTTGATACCGCACCTGTCAAAAGCCAATACTTTATCTCTTCCGTATCCGGTTCAATATAGTGAACTGCATGCACTTTGCCCCATCCATTAACTGACTTTGCAATATTCATGATTTCAGTATTACCATTCTCCCAGTTTCTCATTATAAAAACCGAATATAATGTAAACTCATCTGAAAGACCAAGAGTCCTTACCATACCCTTTACTTCATCACTTTGTTTAAACAATTCCTGAATCATCATTCCGACTTTAACACATTCAATATTTGCAGACTGAGTCATCAAATGCAGAGAATATATATAAAATTTATCTTCTATTTCATCTTTGCGATCAAGTATACAATCTTGAAGCTCATCTATAAAATTTATTACCCTAATGCGTTCACAAAGCTTTTCAAGTACAGAATCAGCTTGGTCATAATCACCTGTATTAGCAAGTGTAATAACTGTATTTATCTCTTCTATATCTTTCTTTGTGATCTCTGCCGCCCCCATATGATAGGCACATATTCCGTCCTTCGCACCATCTATATACTTAAGACCTTTTTCATCACTTGGTAGTGAAAAATCCTTTCCCAAAGTAATTATATCATCATCTTTAAATTCAGTTTGTCTCAAACGGTCTGCAATAATTTCAAATATAGGCTTTTTATTCATACTCACTCCCTTTATTTTTCCATCTCAGCCTTAAAAACCAAAATAACATCCGCATCAGAACAGCAAAACTCGGCACATCCTTCAGGCTGTCCAGGTAAACTTCCCCCATATCTTAAAATATCTATATATGGAAAGGCACAGTGCATCGCCATAGGACAAATCTTACCCCTGTCCTCATCATAATCAAATACTTCACCTACATGGTGACCTCTATGACACCCCATCTTCCCCCTACGATCTGTAATAGTTATTTTTATTTTTGGACGCTTTCCTCTATTCATTCAAATCCTCCACAAAATCTATCTATCCCAATAAAACAGCTTCTCAATAACATCCACTATACCGTCCTCATCATTTGACTTTGTAATATAGTCTGCCGCCTGTCTTACCTTCTCCTGAGCATTTGCCATTGCAACACCTATACCTGCAGCCTGTATCATTGATAAATCATTGAATCCGTCTCCACAGCAAACAAGGTTCTTTGTGTCCTTGTCGATTTTCTTTGTCATATTTAAAAGAGTATTTGCTTTATCTATACCTACTTCTGTAAGTTCTAAAAAATACGGCTCTGAACGAACAATATTTAACTTTCCTTCCCAAAGCTTTTTCATCTCCTGCTCCACCTTGGCAAGATGCTCCCCCGGTGCAGTCATCAAGCATTTAATAATAGGAAATGTAATCTGTGGTGCAAAAGGATCAACCTTCACTCTTATAAAGTGATTTATCGTGACCTCCAACATATAATATTGCTCATCTATATCCAGTGCATATGCCTTATCATGATTATAAGTCATCAAATTTACACCAAAGTGCTTTGCCTGCTCTTCCAATATAGGCAGATATTCATGTGTAAGCTCCTTCATGAACAGCTCTTTATCATTTTTACAATCATAAAAATATCCACCATTATATGAAAGGATATAGCCACCATTCTTTTCAAGTTCAAGTATATTTGCTATCGGACTTACTCCAAATGTAGGCCTGCCTGAAGCAAGTACAACTGTTCCTCCGGCCTTTATAAATTTATCTATAGCGGCTTTGGTATTCTCGGTAATCTCTTTTTTGGAATTTGTCAATGTGCCGTCCAAATCCAATGCAAGAACCGCTTCGCTTATCTTTATTTTCTTTTCTTCAAATATATTCATTCTTCCATCCTTATAAATGTCTAAATCCCTCTCCTGCTACTTCATTTGAATCCAAAATAATAACAAATGAATTAGGATCCAGCCTTTTTGCCGCCTGTCTTACTGTATGCACTTCCTTTGTTCTGCATGCACACATTACTACATTTCTTTCTTCATCTGTATAGCTTCCCACAGCTTTAAGATATGTTGAGCCACGGTCGATAAGATCTGATATTTCCTTTGCCATTTCCTTCGGCTTGTCACAAATAATCATAATAAGCTTACCCGCTGTAAGTCCGTCCATCGCCTTATCAAGCACTGTAGAAACCAGATAAGCTATAATAAGTCCATAAATCAGACTGTTTACATTTCTTGAAACCAATGCAACACCCAGTACAATGATCAATGAGTCTATAACTAATGCTATCTTTCCAAGTGAAATATGTGGGAAGAAATGATGTATCAAAACCATTATAAAATCCGCACCACCTGTGGAAGAATCTCTCATAAATATGAGAGCATATCCTGTTGCCGATATTATTCCGGTACATATAGCAGCCAACATATAATCCCCTTGATAAACAGGCATAGCTTTTGCAACTATATCAATCATTATAGAAGTTATTATAATTGATTTAACAGACTTCAATAAAAATTTTCTTCCTATCTCTCTGTATGAGAGTATTGCAAAAGGTATATTTAATATTATTGTTCCTATTCCGACAGGAAGACCTACCAATTGGTAAATAATTAGCGCCAAACCTGTAAATCCTACCATAGGGAATTTGAATGCCGCCGCAAAGCAGTATGTACCTATTCCCATAAAAATACCTGCAATGATATCTACGATAATATCAATGGTTAATTCTTTTATAAATTCCTTATTCATCTTTTTATACACCTTTATTCTAAAATAATTCACTCTTATATTTTATAGAGTCTTCTTCAGTTATCTGCCTGATTACTCTGCAAGGATTTCCTGCAGCCAGTGAATTTGCCGGAATATCCCTTGTAACTACACTTCCGGCAGCTATTACACTGCCCTCTCCTATAGTCACTCCACCTGTTATTACCACATTAGCCGCTATCCAGCAGTTTGACCCGATATTAATAGGCTTTGCATACTCATCATCATATGCACTGCCGTCTGATTTATATTTTATATTTCTTTCCTGCCATCTAAGCGGATGAACAGGTGTCATA
>CAKAQP010000247.1 GCA_916720285.1 uncultured Lachnoanaerobaculum sp.
TATTCCAAAACCTTAAGATTTGTTATCATTTACATTATTCTCCAAAACTCCGTCGTCAATCATTTCAAGCATCTGTCTTGTTGTCTGTGATGTGTTAAATGTATAATCCCCTGCATGCATTCTGATTTCAAAAAACTTTGCCTGTATCTTAAAGGAAAACTTATTTTCTATGACTCCCTTGTCATACAGTATATCGGCAAGTTCATCAAAATTCATACCTTCCGTTATATTCACCTGAACATTGCTGCCCGGCGGTGAATCCACACTTGAGGCATAGAATACACTATGTCCGAAATTATAGGCAAACGGTATGCCCGCTATCAATCCCAGTATCATAATATACATGATTAATCTTCCGAAAAAAGAAGCAACTCTTCTCTTTGTTTTCCTTTTTGATGTAGTTTCTTTGCTCATTTATTAATGTATCTCCATTATTATTGGCAATATTACAGGATTTCTCTTCATCCTCTTCCACAAAAACTCGCTTAAAGAATCTCTTACGACATTCTTTATCTTTGACCAGTCTGTGATTCTGGCATGAAGGCAATCCGCCACAGCCTCTCTGACAACTGCGCTTGCCTCGTTCATCAAATCTGTAGACTCTCTTACATATACAAATCCCCTTGAAACTATGTCGGGACCTGATAAAAGTCTGTTTGTTCCATGTTCAAGACTCATTGCCACTATTATTATACCATTTTGTGACAAGCTTTGCCTATCACGAAGCACAATATTTCCTACATCACCTACACCAAGGCCGTCAACAAAGACTCCTCCGGCCTCTACATGGCCTGTTATCTTACATGAATCCTCACTAAGTTCGACCACATCACCGCTTGACATGATAAGTACATTATCACTTGGGATTCCCACAGCCTCCGCAAGTCCTTTTCCTGCCATAAGATGTCTATATTCACCGTGCACAGGCAGTGCAAACTTAGGCTTTAAAAGTGAATACATAAGCTTTATCTCTTCCTGACATGCGTGACCCGACACATGAGTATCCTGGAAGATAACCTCTGCGCCCTTCATTGAAAGCTCATTTATAACCTTGGATACGGCCTTTTCATTTCCCGGAATAGGGGTTGAGCTCATTATAATAACATCTTCCGGTACAATCTCCACTTTTCTGTGGATTGATGAAGCCATTCTTGAAAGAGCAGCCATGGACTCACCCTGGCTTCCCGTAGTAATAATTACAGTCTTTTCAAGCGGATAGTCCTTCAGATGGTCTATATCTATAAGTGTTCCTTCAGGAATATCAATATATCCGAGCTCGGCGGCGGTTCCGATAACATTTACCATGCTTCGTCCTTCCACCACCACTTTTCTGTCATACTTATATGCCGTATTTATTATCTGCTGCACTCTGTCCACATTTGAAGCAAAGGTGGCAACTATTATTCTGCTGTCTCTATGCTCGGCAAATATCAAATCAAAAGTCTTTCCGACCGTTCTCTCAGACATGGTAAATCCCGGTCTTGTAGCATTTGTAGAATCTGAAAGCATTGCAAGACAACCCGCCTTACCGATTTCAGCCATTCTTCCAAGATCTGCCGGATCTCCAAATACAGGTGTATAGTCCACCTTAAAGTCTCCGGTGTGGAATATTGTACCTGCCGGTGTAAATATGGCAAGAGATGCCGCATCGGCAATAGAGTGATTTGTCTTTACAAACTCCACCTTAAAGTCACCAAGACTTACAGTATCGCCGTATTTAACTATATGAAGCTTTGCGGTATCATCAATTTGATGCTCTTTAAGTTTCTTCTCAATCAGAGCACAGGTCAGCCTTGTACCGTATACAGGTACATTGAGCTGCTTTAATATATAAGGCAGGGCACCGATATGATCCTCATGACCGTGAGTTATACAAAATCCCTTTACCTTAAGGTAGTTGTCCTTTAAATATGTGATATCCGGAATTACAAGATCTATTCCAAGCATATCATCACTTGGGAATGCAAGTCCGCAATCTACTACCATAATACTGTCATCATATTCAAAAGCTGTGATATTCATACCGATCTGTTCAAGTCCTCCAAGCGGTATGATTTTCACCTTTTTATTTGACTTTTTAGCGGCTCTGCCTCTTCTCTTTTTATTTGTATTTTCCATCAAAATACTTGATACCTGCTCTGCCAAAGAAGGTACATTCTTATCTGCAGGTCCTACATATCTTGCTTTATTTTTCTTTGTATCCGGATTCTGACTCTCATTAGAGACTACATCCTCTTTGGTACTTTCTATAGGCTTTACTTTTTTACTTGCAGTCTTTTTTGTCTGCTTTTTTTCAGTAGGTTTATTTTCTTCCGAATCTTTTGAACCGTTTTCAGACTTTTTATCTTTTTCAGAACTCTTTTTTTGTCCCGTAGTCTTTTTTGTTCCCTGCTCATGCTTTAATCTTGCATTTACGGTTCTTTCCTTCTTAACTTTCTTTTCCGGTGAACCCTCACCCATCTCATTTGCACTTGCTTCACTTAACTCCTTGCTTTCCTGCATTATTCTTTGCATATTAAGCAACGGATTCTTCTCATTCTCGTTCAAATTTTATTCCTTTCCGATTTATACTTATATTCACATAATGATTACCGAGCAAAGGTAAATCATTTTATAATTTCAACATCATCATCCATCATATTTTGAAAGATTTCAAATACCGCATCCAGTTCCTTCTCATCCTCTACAAAAATATAATTGGCCTCTTCATCGTCCTTTTCTGAAATATCTTTCATAATATAGCAGTCTCCGCTTTCATCATCCGGACTGTCTGTAACAAGTATATAGCTTATACCGTTTAGCTTGGTTTCATCTATAATTGTAAAATCGATATTTTCTCCGTCTTCCGTAACAAAATGTATACTGTTATTGTCCATTTTCTTTCTCCATATATTCTTTCAAAATTATACTTGCCGCCACCTGATCTATAAACTGTTTTCTATCCTGCTTTTTTACACCTGATTCGTCAAGTATTTCATCCGCTTCTTTTGTTGTAAGTCTTTCATCCTGCATAATGATGGGCACATCAACTCTTGACTTTAACTTCTCTACAAATTCCAAAGTAAGAGCTACTCTCTCTCCGCTGCCCCCGTCCATATTCACAGGCAAGCCTACTACTATTTTCTTTATATCTTTCTCTTTAACAATCTCCGCTATTCTTGCCAGAGATCTTCTGAGTTTATTTTCCGCATTTCGTTCTATGGTTTCAAATGGCTGTGCGGTAAGTCCCAATGCGTCACTTATAGCCACACCTATAGTCTTTGAACCATAATCAAGTCCCATGATTCTTTCTTTCAAATTTACCTCTAAACTTTCAATAT
>CAKAQP010000248.1 GCA_916720285.1 uncultured Lachnoanaerobaculum sp.
TTACCGCTTCTATAGCGATTGGTAAGAACCGTCCTGTCACCGCGCTTTTCAAAGGCGATATCACTTACTCCGTCATAGGATCTGTTCATTTATAACCCTTCCAGTAAAACATCTTTTTTTATCCAATCAATAACTCCTGACAAGCCTTCATCAGTTTTCAGATTTGTGAAAAGGAAAGTACCGCTCTCACGGAATTTTTCAGAGTCCGTCTTCATTCTGTTAAGATCGGCTCCGACATATGGGGCAAGGTCTATTTTGTTGATAATAAAAAGATCCGACTTTATCATTCCCTGTCCGGCTTTTCGTGGGATCTTTTCTCCCTCAGCCACATCTATAATATATATTGAAAAATCCACAAGTTCAGGACTGAATGTAGCCGCCAGATTGTCACCACCGCTTTCCAAGAAAATAAGATCAAGCTGTTCGGGGAATCTCTCTTCAAGTTCGTCAATAGCCGCCAGATTCATAGATGCATCTTCTCTGATAGCCGTATGCGGGCAACCGCCTGTTTCCACACCTATTATTCTATCCTCAGGCAGTACGGAATTTGCCACCATAAACTGTGCATCTTCCTTTGTATAAATATCATTTGTAATTACAGCTATACTGTAGTCATTCGCCATATGGCGAGTAAGTCTTTCTATCAAAAGTGTCTTTCCCGAACCTACCGGTCCTCCGACACCTATACGAATTGCTCTCTTCATAATCTACCTTTCTACTACGACATAAAAAGCCTTGACTCCTGGCTTTCGTGTCTAATCTGCGCAAGCTCTATACCTATCATACTTGCGCCCAGATACTCCTCATCCAAATCTTTAATCTTCTCATAAACAGAAAAAAGCCTCTCACTGATATTATGTAAAATAATCTGCCCTTCCATCTGTCCCAGCGGAACGGCACGAACTGCATTTTGAACCATAGTGGATGCAATGCTGTAACCGTAAAGAATAAAGGCATCTTCAACATCTATACCCTTTTCAAATGCAAAAACGGCAAATACAATTGCAGGACTTCCGAAACACTTTTTTCTCTTTATCTCTTCTTCATATCTGACTATTGTTTTTATATCACCGTACATTCCCTTAAGAAGCCTTATCATCTGCTTTGCAATAAGCTTTGTACCGTTTCTGGTTTCCGTTGCAAGTGTTGACATGGTGATAATCTTGTCATACTTGCAGATTTTTTCAAAATCATTATTTTTTAGTGCCTGCATACACAATAAAATAAGCAAACCTTCACTGTACTTAAACTGCTTTTCAAAATAGTTCTTAAACCAGATTTCAAACTCAGGTGCTTTTTTTATTCTTCTGTCACTAAGATAATTTTCCATTCCGAAAGAATGGTTGAAAGTACCTATAGGAAATGTGGAGTCACAGACCTGAAATACTTCAAGGAGACTTAGCTTATCAATATTTAAACTGTTTTCGGTCATGATAAATCAACATATCGAAGAGATTCTTCAAGCTGAATTTCTTCCACCTTAAACTCTACATTAGACTTCTCAAGATTCTTTGCAACTACCGGGTCATAAAGCAAAGAAATCTTTCCGCCCTTTACTTTAACAGGTTTGTGCATATTTCCAAGCATATGTGCAATGATTCCGCAGTCATCCATATCCTTCGGAGTAATAACTATCATCTCCTCAGGAATTACATTCAGTACCAATACATGGTGATTATCTATAAAAAAGAACGATCCGTTTTCAAGTTTTCCCTCTTCAAGTCTGATACCGTATTCATTGTGATGGTCACTCTTTACACGAAGAATACTCTTTGCAAGGTCATCACTTTTTACCATTGCAGTCTCTACATGTACATGGCCAAGATCTTCCCTTTCCTTTATATTTCCGTCTATCTTTGTAAAAATCATAAATACCCCTTTTATAACAAAGGAGAGTAGATAAAAGTGAATGCTTTTTTGTCTACTCTCCAAAGTAATAAATCATCTTAGAATAAATAATATCTCTGAGCCAAAGAAATTCTCTCTACAGGCTCACAAGTAATCTCCTCACCGTCAATAGTAACCACAAAGCTCTGTGGGTCTATCTTGATAGTCTTCGGAGTATAATCATTCCATTTCATATCCCTCTTTGTAAGATTTCTTGTGTTCTTTACAGGAAGCACAATCTTATCAAGTCCAAGCTTCTCCTTGATGCCATGCTCATATGCATATGCCGATACAAAGGCGATATTTGACTTTCCGCAAGATTTACCCAAAGCTCCGTAAAGATCCTTCATAAGTCTCGGCTCAGGAGTAGGAAGTGAAGATGATGCGTCACCCATTATACCGTAGCTGATAACTCCGGCCTTTAAAACCATCTTAGGCTTTGTACCGAATCTTGAAGGCTCCCAGATAACAAGGTCGGCATACTTTCCGACTTCTACAGAACCGATATACTCTGAAATACCGTTTACAATAGCCGGGTTGATTGTGTACTTTGCAACATATCTCTTGATACGGTTGTTGTCATTGTACTCGCTGTCTCCTGCAAGAGGTCCTCTTTGCATCTTCATCTTGTCTGCAAGCTGCCAGCATCTCATAGCAACCTCGCCTACACGTCCCATTGCCATGGCATCACTTGTCATTACGCTGATTGCACCCATATCCTGAAGTACATCCTCAGCCGCAATAGTCTGCTTTCTTACACGAGACTCTGCAAAGGCCACATCCTCAGGAACCTTAGGGTCAAGATGGTGACAAACCATGGTCATATCAAAAAGTTCGTCCACAACATTTTTCGTATATGGATCTGTAGGATTTGTTGAAGATGAAAGTATATTGTTCTTACCTGTTACCACCATAATATCAGGGGCATGTCCTCCGCCGGCACCCTCGGAGTGGAATGCATGTACAGTACGACCTGCAAAAGCATTGATAGTATTGTTTACGAAACCGCCCTCATTTAAAGAATCTGTATGTACGGCAAGCTGTACATCATACTTATCTGCAGCCTTCAGCGCATTGTCTATAGCCGATGCTGTAGCACCCCAGTCCTCATGTGTCTTTATAGCTGCAGCGCCTGCCTCTATCTGCTCGCCTACAGTATCGACTACCGCACCGTTTCCCTTTGCCATAAAACCGAAGTTTAAAGGTTCATTATCTGTTGCCTGTAACATTCTTGCTATATGGAATGCACCCGGTGTTGTAGTAGCCGAGTTTGTACCGTCGGCAGGTCCTGTACCTCCACCGAACAGTGTAGTTATACCGTTATCAAGTGCCGCATGTGCAAGTCCCGGTGAAATGAAGTGAACATGCAGGTCAATACCTCCTGCTGTTACTATAAGTCCCTCACCTGCAATAGCCTCTGTAG
>CAKAQP010000249.1 GCA_916720285.1 uncultured Lachnoanaerobaculum sp.
TTGGTAGAGCGGAGAGCTATGCTTCAAAGAATCCTGCAATTCCGTCTTTCTTTGACGGAATTGGAATGGGAATCGGATTTACGCTTTCACTTTCCTGCATAGCTTTTGTAAGAGAGCTTATCGGTGCCGGAACTATATTTAAGGGACTTATTGCTTTACCTAACAACAATCAGATAATACCTACCGATTTTACTATTTCAATACTTGTACTTGCTCCGGGTGCATTCTTTGTACTTGCACTTTTAGCGGCTTTACAAAATTATTTTAAGGCTCCAAGTGCTACAAATACAGGTATGTCATCCGATATAGCATGTGGCGGAAACTGTTCGGCATGCTTTGGTGAAAGTAAGGCACACAATCACAATGCTATTGACAAGGATATAGAAGAAAAGGAACTTGAGGCAAAGAGAAAGAAAGAAGAGGCTCTTGCTAAGGCAAAGGCTGAGAAAGAAAATGCAGCTAATGCAGGGGAGGGTAAATAATGACTCAACTGATTTTACTTTTGATTAGTGCTGCACTGGTAAACAATGTAGTGCTTAGCAGATTTTTGGGACTTTGTCCTTTCCTCGGTGTATCAAAAAAGACTGAAACTTCCGTGGGTATGGGTGCAGCGGTTATATTCGTTATTACCCTTTCAAGTATGGCGGCAAGCCTTATTTATACACATATTTTGATTCCGCTTAAACTTGAGTATTTACAGACAATTGTATTTATTCTTGTTATAGCGGCTTTGGTACAGTTTGTTGAGATGGTATTAAAGAAAAATATGCCTTCACTTTATGAGGCTCTGGGTGTATACCTTCCTCTTATTACAACCAACTGTGCGGTTTTGGGTGTTGCTCTTGACAATGTTGCAAAGGAATACAATTTTGCACAAAGCCTTGTATACGGAGTAGGTACTGCAAGCGGTTTTGCTTTGGCGATTGTATTGCTTTCAGGTGTCAGAGAGAAAATTGAAAATAATGATATACCTCATGTAGTATCAGGTATGCCTATTGTGCTTATAACAGCAGGTCTTATGGCAATTGCCTTTACCGGATTCTCAGGGCTTATTTAGGAGGAAAGAATATGAATGGAGTAATTATTGCGGCGGCAGTAGTTGGTATAGTCGGTATTCTTATTGGTCTCCTACTTGGTGTTGCCAGTGAGAAGTTTAAAGTTGAAGTGGATGAAAAAGAAATAGCTGTAAGAGATGCATTGCCCGGAAACAACTGCGGTGGTTGCGGATATCCGGGATGTGACGGTCTTGCAAAGGCTATTGCGGCAGGTGAAGCACCTGTAAATAAATGTCCTGTTGGAGGAGCGCCGGTTGCAGATATTATCGCAGAGATAATGGGTGTGAGTGCAGGTGAGTCTGTAAAGCAGGTTGCATTTGTAAAGTGTAAGGGAACATGCGATAAGGCAAAACAAAACTTTACATATTTCGGTATTACAGATTGTAATTCAGCTATGAACGTACCGGGACAGGGCGGTAAAGCCTGCAGCTACGGATGTATGGGATTCGGATCATGTGTAAAGGTGTGCGAATTTGATTCTATACATATAGTGGACGGTATTGCGTTGGTGGACAGAGAGAAATGTGTAGCATGTGGAAAATGTGTTGAAGCCTGTCCTAAGAAGCTTATAGACTTGGTACCGTATGAGACATTTACTTTTGTACAGTGTAATTCACAGGATAAGGGTAAAGCTGTAAAAGAGGTATGTGAGGTTGGTTGTATTGCATGTACAATGTGTGTAAAGGCATGCGAGGATGATGCAATACATATGAACGGAAATGTAGCACTCATAGACTATTACAAATGTACAAATTGTGGAAAGTGTGCGGCAAAGTGCCCAACTAAGGTTATACAAGTTGTTGACGGCAAAATAGCAATGACTGCATAATATTGATTTTAAAAGGGGAGTTTGGATATCTAAGCTCCTCTTTTTTAGTGCAGTATTAGAATTGTGAAAATGCTTTCAATATTTTACTGCATTTAGTATATTAAAATAGCTTTATTTGATGCTTCAAACATAAAAAAACCACCTTGGGAATAGGTGGTTTTAACATTTTTAGGGGGGCCGGACAGTTAAACTGTCCGGTATGAGTATGAAAAAGCTTTGTAGTTCCAGTAATTCTGAAACCTGCACTAGCCATCGCTAATGCTCTTATAATATAAAAAATAATTGTGTCTATAATATGGAAAAAATATAAAAAAAATATAAAGAAAGGAAATAATAAATAAAAAACAAAGCTAATATATTTATAAAAAATTTAGGTTACAAAAACACGGATTTTAGACAAAAATTTCTGTTTATTATTCAGAAAAAATGGAATGGATGATATAACTAATATGCATAGCTATGCTGTCACAATGTTTTATAAATGAATTAGACATATATTTATATATGGATTATGATATGAAAGTATTAATTGAGAGGAGAATAAATATGCCGATAGGAATAATAACCGATTGCTTATGTGTATTTATTGGCGGAATTATCGGAACTGTTTTTGGAAAGCATATGAGCTTGGATTTTAAGGAAAAGCTCAATATGATCTTTGGAGCTTGTGCTTTTGCCATCAGTATTTCAAGCATCATACTGATGAAAAATATGCCTGCAGTTATACTGGCTGTAGTAATAGGAAGTATAATAGGTATATTGATGCATTTTGGTGATCTGGTAACGAAGCTTGGAATGGGTATGAAAAGTATTATTTTCAAGTTTATGAAGGAAAAGGAAAGTGATATATCCGATGAGGAATTTGACAGCACTTTACTTACTATTATATTATTGTTTTGTGCAGGAGGAACCGGCATTTACGGTGCAATGGTCTCAGGTATGAGTGGTGACCATACAATACTTATTGCTAAAGCAATACTGGATATCTTTACAGCAATGATTTTTGCATGTTTACTTGGTCCTGTAGTATCATTTATTGCAATACCTCAGTTCATTTTATATATTATTTTATTTATATGTGGCGGTCTTATTGTTCCTTATACTACTCCTGTAATGATAGATGACTTTAAGGCCGTAGGCGGAATAATACTTTTGGCTATAGGATTTCGAATGCTAAGACTTAAAGATTTCCCTACAGGAGATATGATACCTGCTTTGATCATAGCAATGCCGGTAAGTTATATCTGGACTAATTTTATTGTGCCATTACTATAATTTGGCTTATTTAGGGGTATTTAAGCCTTTGTGCCATTGACATAATATCTACAAATGATTATAATATTACCTGACTTCCGTCGTTTCTCTCAAAACCTAGTACTCTAGGTATCCAAGAGCAT
>CAKAQP010000250.1 GCA_916720285.1 uncultured Lachnoanaerobaculum sp.
GGCTGTTTCAAGTATATATTTACGGATGGTTTTACGGAATTCAAAAAGAGGCTCAGATGTCGGGAGCTGTGGCTGACAACAACGGAAAAATCATAGATGAGAAAGAAAAGAGCGTATGGCTTCATTACGACCCTGAAAAGAAAAAGGTTGTAGTAAGCAAATATAGAAACTGGAGAGGTGAAAAAGAAGGTCCACTTGAGGGCAGCTCAACACCTTACTCAAAGATATTTTTAAGTATTGCAGTGAGTACTTTGGCACAGGACGGAGAGAGTATTTATGGAGCAAAAAGTCTTTTCAGACAACTGGCGGAGTCAGGAGATTTATCTGTAGAGAATTTAAGAGAAATCATGAGAGAACTTTTATTACATGAGGAGATAAGCCCGGCAAAGCTGGTAAGAATAGTTGAGAAAGAAAATAAGCTTTTAAGTATATGTTATGTAATGCTTGTTGAGTGTATAAAATATGCCGGAGAGGTTGTTGTAAAAAATAATAAGCCTCCTGTATGGATAAACAGAGTTTTGGATATCTGCACTTATTATGCCGATTATTTAAGAGAAGCAATGAAGAGAGGATATATTTTGGATGAGGATGCCAAATGGTCCGGACTTTTAGAGATTGCAAACTGTACTGCCAAGTCCACTGCAGTGAAGAAGGCAAAGAGTTTGGCAAAAATACTGGGGATAGGATGATTAAGGAATGAGAATATCTGATAGTGGAATATATAAAACTCCCAAGGAAGCATTGAAGGCTGTATTTGGTTACGACTCATTTAGGCAGGGGCAGGAATCGGTTATAAATGCTGTTTTGGATGGAAGAGATATTCTTGCCGTGATGCCTACAGGAGCAGGAAAGTCACTGTGCTACCAGGTTCCGGCTATGCTGCTTTCAGGAATCACATTGGTCATTTCTCCACTTATCTCCCTTATGCAGGATCAGGTAAAGGCATTGAATGAAGCCGGTGTGGATGCTGCATTTATAAACAGCTCTTTATCTGAAAAGGAGATGCATGATACTTTCAAAAATGCATCGAAAGGTCAATATAAGATTATATATGTGGCACCTGAGAGACTGATGAGTGAAGGTTTTGTTAGGCTTGCAAAAGGTGTTGAGATTTCAATGATAACTGTGGATGAGGCACATTGTATCTCACAGTGGGGACAGGATTTCAGACCAAGTTATATGGATATAGCGGAGTTTGTAAATGTTTTGGATAAACGTCCGATTATAAGTGCATTTACAGCAACTGCCACTCAGAATGTTAGAGAAGATATTATTTGCTCTTTGGGGCTTACCAATCCATATTTTCTTGTAACGGGATTTGACAGGGAGAATTTATTCTTTCAGGTAGATAAACCAAAAAGTAAAGATCGTTTTATACTTGATTATTTAGACAGACATAAGGGTGAAAGTGGAATTATATACTGTGCAACCAGAAAAAATGTGGACAGTTTATATACACTATTAAAAAAGCGGAACATATCTGTTGCAAAGTATCATGCAGGAATTAGTATTGAAGAGAGAAAGCAAATGCAGGATGATTTTGTATTTGACTATACAAGTATCGTAATAGCCACAAACGCTTTCGGAATGGGAATCGATAAATCAAATGTCAGATTTGTCATTCACTACAATATGCCGTCAAGCATGGAAAACTATTATCAAGAAGCGGGAAGAGCCGGCAGAGACGGACTTAACTCCGAATGTATTTTACTGTTTTCACCTCAGGATATTATAATTAACAGATTTTTATTGGAACATAAAGATTTTAGCGATATTGATCCGACAGATGCAATGACAATCAGGGAGAGGGATATTAAAAGACTTCAGATAATGGAGGGATATTGCTATACGACTGAATGTCTGCGCAACTATATTTTAAAATATTTCGGAGAAGATCCCAAAAAGCCATGTGATGATTGCGGTAATTGTCTGCGTCAATTTGAAACTCTTGATATGACGGATGAGGCTAAAAAGATAATAAATTGTATCTATGAGTCTCGTGGAAGGTATGGTAAGAATATAATAATGGATACAGTACTTGGAGCAAAGACTGCAAGGCTGGAAGAAATAGGAGCAAGTGAATATAAATCCTATGGAGTTTTGGAATCATCAAATAAAAATCTTTTACGGCGACTTATTGAAGAGCTTTTACTTGAGGGCTATATTCAAACAGGAGAATATCAGGTTTTAAAACTTGGAGATATAAGTAAATTAAAGTTAAAAGATACTAAGGTCCTAGTAAAGATAACCGATGAAGATAAGGCCACAAATAGGAAGTTAAAGCCTAAGAAGAATATAAAGGGAATGGATTCACTTACTTCTTCAGGCTTCAAACTCTTTGATAAATTAAAAGAGCTGAGACTTGAAATTGCCAGAGAAGAGAAGATGCCTCCATATATTGTTTTCAATGATAAGACTTTAATTGATATGTGTGCAAAGATGCCTACCACAAAATCCGATATGTTAAATGTTTCCGGTGTCGGAGAAAATAAATACGGTAAATACGGTGAAAGGTTTATTGCGGTAATAAAGGAATATGCGAAGCAGTTAAAATAATATAATAAATGACAGAGTAATAAAAGCTCCATTCGATAAGTAATCGTTTGGAGCTTTTTATATGTTTAAAGCGTTATTATATATCGGAATATAATTTTAATGTGCAAAATATTGTACATTCTTTATGCTATTTTAATATAGAAAATAAATCGGATGAAGAAATTCTGGTATGACTAAAGAGGGAGGTTGATTTTTGAATAAATATGACAAAGTAATCGGAAAACAGTTTGGAATTATACAAGGTGAAAAATATCTTGTTTTTATTAAAACCGGCAAAGGTGGAAGTATAGAAGGTTTTAAAAATAAATATTTGAATATATGCGATTTTTTATTTAAAAAATATGGTTATACATTTGTGGTTTCCGCCAATCCTAAAGATTCGGTATGTGATTTGGAGGAAGAAATAAAATGTATTAGTAAGTATGTAGGGGATTATAAAGAAATAATTTTTGTCGGAATTTCAAACGGAGCTTTTATAGGTGCAGCTCAGTGTAGAAAAATTGAAAAAATAAAGAATGCTGTTTTGATTAATGCTCCACTGATGATCAACTTTCATAAAATAAAAGAAGGTGCCCAAAAGTTTAGAGGAGATAATATGTACTTTCTGTATGGTGAAGAGGATCCTTCATTTCGCTATATTGAAATTTTGAATGTTATAAAAAATACCGCCTGTAAATATAAAATAATTAAAGGTGAAGGACATGATTTTTCAACAGAATCTT
>CAKAQP010000251.1 GCA_916720285.1 uncultured Lachnoanaerobaculum sp.
GACTTGAAAAGTTCAAGGGTGTACTTATCTTCTCATCAAGAGACCATCAGGTAGTTCAGACTACAGCAAACAGAATTATGGAGATCATTAACGGAAGTCTTATAGATAAGATTACAACCTATGATGAGTACCTTGAGTCTGATGAGATGGCAAGAAAGAGATTTACATATACTGTTTCAGCAGATGAAGAGAGTGATGATTGATATGGCAAGTACAAAGAAAATGATTTCATGGAATGTCAACGGACTTAGAGCCGCCGTTACCAAGGGATTTTTAGACTTTTTCAGAGATATCGATGCCGATATTTTCTGCATACAGGAGTCAAAGCTCTCAGAAGGACAAATCGAGCTTGACCTTCCGGGATATTATGACTATTGGAATTATGCGCAAAAAAAAGGTTACTCCGGTGTAGCTGTTTTTACAAAAGATAAGCCGGTCAATGTAACTTATGGCATCGGTATAGAGGAACATGATAATGAGGGAAGAGTTATCACGGCAGAGTATGAGGATTTTTATCTGATAACCTGCTATACTCCAAACTCTCAAAGAGGTCTTACAAGACTTGACTACAGAATGACTTGGGAGGATGCTTTCCTTGCTTATATCTTAAAGCTTGAAGAAAAAAAGCCTGTAATATTCTGTGGTGATTTGAATGTTGCTCATAAAGAGATAGATTTGAAAAATCCTAAGACAAATAGAAAAAATGCCGGTTTTACAGATGAGGAAAGAGGCAAGATGGATGTTATTTTATCCTCGGGCTTTTGTGACAGCTTCAGAGTACTGTATCCGGATAAAACGGATGCTTACTCGTGGTGGTCCTACATGGGCGGTGCCAGAGCAAAGAATGTCGGTTGGCGTATTGACTATTTTATAGTTTCTGATAAATTAAAAGATAGAATAAAGGAAGCTAAGATACATAGTGATATCTTAGGTTCAGATCATTGTCCGGTAGAACTGGATATTGAAATATAAACATATAACTTAAAGGAGGTGCGTTATGGTAGTTCAGAGAGAAAGAGGTAGAAGTTATTCTTATCCGCTTGGTATGACTGTGACGCCCTCTTATTTTTGTGTAAAGGTTATAAGAAAGTGTGAACGACTTTATTTAAACCTTTATGAAAGAAATGAAGAAGCTCCTGTAGAAAGAATAGAGTTTCCTAAAGAATCAAGAATAGGAGATGTGTGGTTTTTACAGATAAATACACGTCTTAAGAAAACTTTTGAGTATGCTCTTGAAGATGAAAAAGGACTGTTTCCGGATGAATACGGTAAATGTTTTTCAGGCAGAGACAGTTTCGGTAAAACGAGTCTTATGGATAATCCAAGAAGATGTCCGGTATTTATAAGTGAATTTGACCGTGATAATGATTTTGAAAATAACTTAGATAATAAAAGTCTGGATAAGGCATTTATTTACAGGCTTCATATAAGAGGTTTTACAAAATCAAACAGCTCAAAGGTCGTGGACAAGGGTACATTTAAAGGACTTATAAGTAAGATAGACTATTTAAAAGATCTTGGCGTGGATTTTGTGGATATAATGCCTGCTACCGAATTTGATGAATTTATAAGAGTCGGTGGAAGCTGGATTTCTCTTTTTGATAAGGAGAAGAAAGAAAAGCAGGAAAAAATCAGACTAAACTATTGGGGATATGCAGACAGTTTAAACTTTGCACCTAAGGCAAGTTATTCTACCAGAAAAAACAGAAATCCTGTAAATGAATATAAGAGTATGGTAAAAGCCCTGCATGAAGCAGGTATCGGAGTTATACAGGAATTTTTCTTTGCGGGGAAGAATATCAGCTATATAATTGATGTATTAAGATACTGGAAAATCGAATACCATATAGACGGTTTTCATCTCACAGGAGTTGACTACTGTGAGGATATTGTAAAAGATCCTTATCTTCTTGAGTGCAAATTTATATTTACAAATAAGATATATGAAAGCAAGGGCAAAAACATCATCTCTATGGATTATGATTATATGAACAATATGAGAAAATATCTGAAAGGTGATGAGGGAATGGTTCCTTTCGTTGCAAATGTGATTGCAGATAAGAGTAATTATTTAAACTTTATTTCGGATATCAACGGATTTTCACTTGCCGATATATACAGATATGATTATAAGCATAATGAAGACAACGGTGAAGACAATGCGGACGGATCAAATATGAACTTTTCCTGGAACTGCGGATTTGAGGGTGATACCAAAAAGATGCAGGTGCTTAACCTAAGAAAAAGGATGTATTTGAATGCGGTTTTACTTTTGATGATATCTAAAGGAACTCCATGTATATGCAGCGGAGATGAGGTACTGCAGTCAAAGAACGGAAATAATAATACATATTGTCAGGACAATGATATAAGCTATTTTAATTGGAAACTTGTAAACAAGAATAAGGATTTTCTTGACTTTGTAAGGGCTATGATTGGATTCAGAAGAGAGTATATTTCGGGTGTAGAAAACTCTAAAACCTCAGTCCACGGTATGCAGGTATGGAAGCCGGATTTTGAATACTATAACAGGCAGATGGGAATATTTATAGAAGGGAAACAGGATGTATATATTATCTTAAATATGCATTGGGACAGACATGAGTTTTCGCTTCCTACCATAAAGAGGGGAAGCTCATGGAAGGTATTGGTAAATACGGATGATATAAATGTGCCTTTTAAGAAAGAAGTTGTTAAGACGGAAGATCAAAGAAAGATATCGGTTGAAGGCAGAAGCTGCATGGTACTTATTGCCGAAGAAGATAAAGAGGCGGATGTCAGAAAGAAGAAGATATGAATGTAATTATTATAGCAGCAGTTGCGGTAGCGATAATAACGGTTTCTCTAATGATGAATATATCAAGGCCTAAGAGTTCCGAGGATGATATGGCTGAATACTCAAAGTCTAAAGAGGATAAAAAAGAGTTTTCAAAGCCAAGTCTTAAAAAGGGATTTCAGGAAGAGGCAAGTGTGAAATGCATGGTTGCAAATGCCACACGTTCCCGTTTAAAATATATGGATTTTAAAGGCGATGTTTATGATGTGAAGTATGACGGTGAAAATGTGAACATCGAAAGAGAAACCGAAAAAGATGATACATTAAAAGATTATAAAATAGAAAAAGCATATATGCAGGGAGGTTTCTCTCTTATAGATGGAAATGAAACAGCCGAGAGAATAAATAATTTCAATCAAAATATGAAGCATATAATGGTTTATGATAAAGACGACAATGAGTATAAGTCTATAACCTTTAAGCAGGGTATAAA
>CAKAQP010000252.1 GCA_916720285.1 uncultured Lachnoanaerobaculum sp.
GAGTAAGATGATAAACCGGCCTTTCAATATCTTTTATTTTTGATTTGTTCTCTCTGAAATACTCATTCGCTTTTTCTTTGTTGTTCATATCATTACCACTTGTCTTTCTAATTTGTAGTCATTCCCTGTCTGAATTCTATATCAAGTACCTTTGTCTTTCTGTCAATCTTTTCACCGTTTATAATGGCATGCAGACTGTCAACAGCCACCTTTGCCAATTTATCAATAGGCTGCACTATAGCACTTGGGCTTGGATATGCCGTGTTTAAAATAAAAGTTCCGTCGTATGCAACCACTTTTAAATCCTGCGGCACTCTCTTTCCCATACTCAAAGCCTTTTTCATATAAAGTAAGGCATGCGTATCTGTTGCAAAAACACCGTCCACATTCGGATACATACTAAAAGCTTCATCTATATTCTCCTGAATGAACTTTTCTTCAAAATTATCCATCTTAGGCTTATACTCACGACATATAAGTCCTGCTTTTTTTATTTCTTTGGCAAACGCCTTATGTCTCTTTATAAAAGGATAATTTTTTGTAGTTGCATCGGTAAATTGCAAAACTTCCTTACAACCACTTTCTATCAACGCTTTAGCCGCAAGCTTTCCACCTTTTTCATGATCTACAGTCACAATCAAAATATCATCATTCAGTTTTGGCGTATCAAATCCCACTATCGGTCCTTTTATCTTTTTATAACAGCTATAATCCAAAGTATGTGTACCGGTTATTATTCCGTCCACCATATTTCTCTCAAGCATCTCAAGATAAGCCTCTTCATTTGTTGCTTCACCTATAGTATTACAAAGCATTGTCTTATAGCCATACTTTCTAAGACGATTTTCCACTTCGCTATAAAGTGTCGCATAATATGGGTTACCTATAGCCGGTGTGATTATCGCAACTATGTTTGTCCTGTTTCTGAACAAATTTCTTGCAAGCTCATTCGGCTTATAATTTAACTCCTCTATTACTTCTTCAACTATCTTTCTGGTTTTCTCTGAAACATATCCGCTGTCATTAATTACTCTGGAAACAGTACCTACTCCTACGCCTGCTTTTTTGGCAACCTCCTGTATACTTGACATATACCCCTCCACCTAAAATTCTACAGTTAATCTAACCTTTTATTCCTGTAGATGCAATACCTTCCACGTAGAATTTTTGCATAAATATATACATAAGTATCATAGGTATGGATGCCAATGTAAGAACTGCCATAATAACACCGTAATGTATCGGGCTTACTCCTACAAATATCTGTACTGCAAGTTGTACCGTTCTCTTTTCTTCTCCTGTGGTTATAAGGAAAGGCCACATAAAGTCATTCCATCTGGATACGAAATCAAGTATAAGTACCGTTGCAAAAACAGTCTTAGAAATCGGCATAATTATTTTAAAATATGTTCTTATAGGCCCGCAACCGTCCACCTTAGCGGCTTCTATAAGCTCATCAGGAATTCCTATAAAATATGAATAGAACATGTAAATTGAAAAACAATTCATCATAAACGGAATTGTAAGTCCAAGCATTGTATTTACCCAGTTTAACTGAGCCATTTCTATATACAAGGGTAAAATTATTGCCTCTACAGGCATTGACATAAGTGCTATTACAATGGTAAGGCTTATTCCTCTGAATCTGTATTTCATCTTGGCAAGTGCATATCCGAACATAGATCCCAAGAGCAAATCACCTATTAAAACTATTCCTATATAAATCAAGGTGTTTTTCAATATAGTAAATACTTTTATTCTTTGAAAAACTTCTACATAATTTGCTAAAGTAAAGTTCTTTGGAATAAATGTAGACAGTGAGTTCAAATTTGAAAATATCTCAAGTTCCGGCTTAAATGATGAAGCAAGCATCCACAGTAGCGGTGATACAAATATAAGACCTACTATGGTATTTCCAAGATAAAAAATAATATTACCAAGCACTTTATTTATCTTCTTATTATTCATATTACCTCCTAATTTGTCTTACTTATCTTTTTAACTATAATTGACAATGCAACAACTATGATAAAAAATACCGTTGCTATACTGCAGGCATAACCGAAGTTTCCTTTCTGAAAGCCCTGTTCATAGATATAGAAAACCAATGTTTTTGTTGCATTTCTCGGTCCGCCTTTTGTCATAATATACGGCTGAGTAAAAAGTTTCATAGCCTGAATAAGTGTTATCATAAGTACATACTTTATTGTATTTATAAGTCCCGGAAGAGTTACATATATAAGTTTTGAAAACCAGTCCGCTCCGTCTACACTTGCAGCTTCGTACTGCTCTGTAGGTATTGCATTTAGTCCTGCAATAAAAATCATCATCTGGTAACCTGCACCCTGCCATGCCGACATGAATATTATGGAATTCATGGCAGTCTTCGGATTGTTCAAAAAATCTATAGGCTGCATACCTATACTCTTTAAAAAGGCATTTATAAGTCCGGTATTGGCATTGGAATTATAAAGAATTGTCCAGAGTACAGCAATAATTACCATTGATGTTATCTGAGGACTGTAATAAAGTGTTCTGAATATAGCTACACCTTTTTTCTTACTTGACACCATAAGTGCAAGTACCAATGCCAGTGTACACTGCACCGGAACAACTATCACTGTAAAATATACTGTGTTTTTCAATGCCACATAGAAATTCTCATCATGAAACAGCTTTACATAATTACCTATTGCATTGAATTTTATATTGTCCGGACGCACTACCTGATATGTAAAAAATGAGTAGTATATAGTATATATTATAGGGATTATCAAAAAGGCAACTAAAAGAATAATAGCCGGTGATGACATTATAAATCCCGCAAGATTGTCACTGTATTCTTTTTTGCCTTTCTTATTTACTCTTTGTAATGTAGCCATATTACATCCTTTCTACAAAAGGCCTGGCAATTTGCCAAGCCTTTCAAATCATACCGCTATTTTAAATTTTACTTATAATACATCTCATAATTTTCATCAAAGTTCTTAGCTACATTATCAAGCTCTTCCTTTGCATCTGCTCCGGCAAAGATATTTAACATAGCTGTTGAGAAGTCAGTTGAAAGCACTGAGTATGAAGGTGTTCTCGGTCTTGAAACTCCGGTGTTTTGTAACTGCCACTTCATAAGAGCTCTTGCACCGCTGTCCCAGCCTTCCATCTTATCATAAGCTGATGTTCTTGATGCAGGCTTAGCAACCGCACTTGCATAAGATGCTATATTATCGCTGTTCATTGCCCACTGTAAGAACTTACCTGC
>CAKAQP010000253.1 GCA_916720285.1 uncultured Lachnoanaerobaculum sp.
GCTTCCGTCCATAACTTTGTCCGCACCTTCAATCTGGCTTACAAAGTCACCGTTTACTGCTCCTGTAACTCCCAGAATTCTTGTAAGTGAATATACCACATCATCAGCTTTAAAATCGGCACCGTTTGAATATTTTACGCCTTCCTGTAAATGCAAAGTGTAAACTTTTCCGTCCTCAGATATGTCCCAACTCTTTGCCAATGAAGGTACGAGCTCACTTGAACCGTCGCTCTTTATCTTTGCTTCTACCAATCTGTCAAAGATATTTAAAGGTACCATATAATCCTTTGATGTCTTATGCGGATCTGCAGTCTGAATATCCGCATTAATTGATGTTACAAGAAATCCTGTAGTATCAATATTTGTTGTTGCTTTACTCTCCTGTGTGGAGCCTGTTTCAGTTTTCTTAGAAGCACATGCACTTAGAGTTAATGCTAAAACAGCACCTAACAATATAAATCTTTTTTTCATTTTCCTCTCCCGTTTCTTATTACTACATGACATTATAATACTTTTTATAATCAATGCCAAATAATTTTTACATCCAATATATAAAAAAGTCGGGCAAAATAATCGCAACCCAACTTTCTTATAAATTCTATCTTAGGAATGTAACCGCTTTTATAGGAGTTCTGTAATCACTTCTTCCTATTGTAATTCCAAGATTCTTATTTGCAGCATGAACTATCTTTCCGTCGCCCATATATATACCTACATGGCTTATCTCTCCGCCGCTTCCGTAAAAGAGCAGATCTCCCGGCTGAACTTCTGATAAACTTATTTCTCTTCCGTTATTAGCCTGCTGTCTTGTATTTCTTCCGGTACTGATTCCGAATTGTTCATAAACTCTCATAACAAATCCTGAGCAGTCTGCACCGTTTGTCAAAGATGTACCGCCATAAACATATGGATTACCCACATACTGCTTAGCATAAGCAACTATTGCGGATCTTGAAGCCTTTTCCTTGACTGCCGCCTTTGTGCTTTCCGTTGTAGCGGCTGTGGTAGCCTTTGATTTGCTTACACCCGGTCCACCGTTCTCACCTGTTACGACTGAGCTTTCTTTCTGAACCTTCTTTGCCTTGGTCTCTGTTTCCTTAGGCTTTTCGGTATTTCCACCCGGTCCATATCCTGCCGCAGTTGTAGCTTGCGTAGTAATTTCAACCTTAGATTCTGCAGGCTTAGTCTGTGGCGCCTCAGCTACCGTTGTAGCCTCCGTCTGCTTTGTTGTATCTTCTACAGCACTGATTGTTCCCGGTGCCTGTACGGCATCTATCTTTTCCTGAACCGTTTCAGTTTGCTTGGTTGTTTCCGGAACACTTGTCGCCTCAGGCTCTTTAACAGTTTCTATAGTGACTTTAGACGATTCTGTTTCTTTTTTAGTATCTTCTATCGCCTTTATAGTTTCCGAAACTTTTTTCTCCTCGGAATTTTTTGTAGCTTCAACCGTATCGGCATTTGTTTCCGCCTTGGTTGACTGCTTTGTGGCATCTTCCGTAGGCTTTGATGTAGGTTTTAGCGTTGTTTCAGGCTGTTTCGTCGTCTCTTTTGGAGCCTCCGATTTTTCTTCATTAGCCTTTGTTGTTCCTTTTATTGTATCCGGAACATTGATATTCACCTCTTTACTTGCAGGTGTTTCTCTTTTTTCGGCTGCCGGAGATTTTATGGTCTTAGGCTCAGTGCCTGTTTTTTCTGAAGTTGTCTTCTCGGTTGCCTCTGTAGACTTCTTTGTCTCTTTGGCTTTTGTAGTATCTGCAACTACTGTATCTTTATTTGTCGCTATAGTTTTATCGCCGTCCGCATCTACCAGATTTTGATAAATATCCATAGCCTCTTTAGCTTCCGTTTCAAGCTTAGCCTTTTCAAGAGCCTCAATAGTACTCTCCTGTGTGGTCTTGGCTGTTTTATAGGATATATCAGTCTTTATAAAGTCCTTATAAACATACCCTGTAAGATCGTCATCTACCTGAACTTTTACAAAGTTGTTATCCTGTCCTACGACTACAAACTTCTCTCCGCCTCCAAGCATAGTGAGGGTATTTGAAGTTATATTAGGTGTTGTTCTAAGTCTTACATTATCAATGTCTACAACAGTTGCATATGTGACGATTGCATCTTTTGCCAATTTTTTGGCTTTTTCTCCTGTAGCCACTTCTGAAGCCTTTACATAACCTTCAACACTTCCGGAGTTGATTTTTAACCACTCTCCGCTTTCATTCACCTCAGTTCCTACAACTGTCGCAACCGAACTGTAAGAGATACTTCCTACAGCCTCACCGGTCTCTTTGGCGCTTGAATGAACAACCGTGTCTTTTTTTCGATTGGCTACAACGATATCATCTTTTATGATATCCTCTTTGAGTTTGTCTTGTATTGACGGCGCTTCATATTTTACCGTATCATTTACAAGTTTTGTTCGTGCATCGTCAGCTCCCGTTATCTCTATAGTATTGGTGGTCGCTTCTTTTAACGACTCACCAAGAGCCGTCTGTGGAGATATAGAGCTTGCCTTATAATTGTTTAAGGCTACGGCCATACCGGAGACTGCGTTACTTGTCTCCAAATCCATATCTGCATAGGCGTTGAAACTACATAATGAAACAAGGGTTAGAGCGGATGCCAATGTTAGAATTTTCCTTTTCATGAGCACTCCTTGCTTTATTTTAGAGTACTTAAATTATACCAAAATTTGTAAGATTGAACAATTACTTTACACTAGTATACTTATTACAATATTTTAAACTTTTAATTACGTTTAACGTTATAAATCTGTTTAAAAAGTGTTACACAAAAAAGAACAACCGAAGTTGTTCTTTAAGTGCGGGAAAAGGGACTTGAACCCTCACGTCTATACAGACACAAGATCCTTAGTCTTGCCTGTCTGCCAATTCCAGCATTCCCGCAAGTGATTAGATTTTCTAATCAAGGCGACAACCAGATTTGAACTGGTGATCAGGGTGTTGCAGACCCACGCCTTACCGCTTGGCTATGTCGCCGTGTCTAGTTGCCTAAACAAGCGCCCCGAACAGGGCTCGAACCTGTGACACTGCGGTTAACAGCCGCATGCTCTACCTACTGAGCTATCAGGGCAAATACTCGTGTATTATATCAGATAATCACTGACTATGCAAGTATTTTTTTGAAGAAATATATCTTCAAAACTGCCTACCAAATTCCGAGCTATTATAAATTTTTTCCTATCTTTTGGTTAAACCCTCGACCTATTAGTAACCATCAACTTAATACATTACTGTAC
>CAKAQP010000254.1 GCA_916720285.1 uncultured Lachnoanaerobaculum sp.
GTGTAGAAGTACAAAAATTAGAAAAAAATATGGCAAAGCTTACAGTCACAGTAGAAGCTAAAGAATTTGATAAGGCTATAGCTGATTCCTTTAAGAGAAATAAAAATAAATTCAATGTTCCGGGATTTAGAAAGGGACATGTTACTCAGGAAGTTTTTGAGAAGATGTACGGTTCAGACAACCTGATTCCTGATGCTATAGATTTTATGCTTGATGCGACATATCCAAGTGCAGTAAGAGACAGTGAGCTTGAGATTGTTTCAAGACCACAGATAGAGATTAAGAATGCTAAAAAAGGCGAGGATTTCGTATACGAAGCATTGGTTGCAGTTAAGCCTGCAGTAACTCTCGGTGAGTACAAGGGCATCGAAGTAAAGAAGGCTGACGAAGTTGTTAATGATGATGATATAGCAAGTGCATTAAAGAGCGAGCAGGAGAAGAACGCAAGACTTATCACTGTTGAGGGAAGAGCTGTAGAAAGCGGAGACAATATTTCACTTGATTTTGAGGGAAGCATTGACGGAGTTCCTTTTGACGGCGGTAAGGGCGAGGATTATCCTCTTGTTATCGGTTCAGGTGCATTTATTCCGGGATTTGAAGATCAGATTATCGGTCACAATGTAGGAGAGGCTTTTGATGTAAATATCACTTTCCCTGAGAACTATCAGATGAAGGACCTTGCAGGCAAGGCTGCCGTATTTGCTTGTACAGTAAAGGAAATAAAGAAGAAAGAGCTTCCTGAGCTTGATGATGATTTCGCAAGCGAGATCAGTGAGTTTGACACAATGGCCGAGTATAAGGAAGATTTAAAGAAGCAGCTTTCAGAGGCTAAGGCAAAGAGAGCGGCTACAGAGAATGAGAATGCTGTTGTGGATAAGTTAATTGAGACTTCTACTATGGATATTCCTGATCCTATGGTTGAGGCACAGGTTGAAGGACTTGTGGCAGACTATGGCAGAAGAATGGAGAGCCAGGGTATTACACTTGATCAGTACCTTCAGATTACAGGTATGACAAAGGCTGATTTAAACAATCAGTTCAAGCCTCAGGCATTAAAGCAGATCAAGACAAGACTTGTACTTGAGGAAGTGGCTAAGGCTGAGAATATTACTGTAAGTGATGCTGAGATAGATGAAGAGCTTCAGAAGATAGCAGATTCTTATAAGATGGACTTGGAAAAGATTAAGGGATTCTTTGGCGAGAATGAGAGAAAGCAGATGACTGATGATCTTGCAGTTCAAAAAGCTATTGACTTTTTAGTAGAAAATGCTAAATTAGTATAAACCAATTTAAAAATAAGTCAGCCATAAGGCTGGCTTATTGGAGTATTAAAGGATTTAAAAAATCCTTAAAGATAGGAGAGTTATGAGTTTAGTACCTACAGTCATTGAGTCTACAAGCAGGGGTGAGAGAGCCTTTGATATATACTCAAGACTTTTAAAGGATAGAATAATTTTCTTGGGAGAAGAGGTAAATGATGTTACTGCAAGTCTTGTAGTTGCACAGATTCTTTTCCTTGAGTCGGAAGATCCTACAAAGGATATAAATCTTTATATAAACAGCCCGGGCGGAAGTGTTGTGGCAGGTATGGCTATATATGATACAATGCAATATGTAAAATGTGATGTATCAACCATATGTATGGGTATGGCTGCAAGCATGGGTGCATTCCTTTTGGCAGGCGGTACAAAGGGTAAAAGATATGCACTCCCTAATGCCGAGATAATGATTCATCAGCCTTCAGGCGGTGCGCAGGGACAGGCCAGCGATATAAAGATTGTTGCAGAACAAATATTAAAGACAAAGCAGAAATTAAATAAAATATTGGCGGAGAATACAAATCAGCCGATAGAGGTCATAGAAAGAGACACCGAAAGAGACAATTATATGTCTGCCGAGGAAGCCCTTTCTTATGGGATCATAGATAAGGTTATAGAACACCACTAAGGAGGTATCATGGCCAATAAGGACAAAATATGTTGCTCATTTTGTGGAAAAACATCCGAACAGGTTAGACGACTTCTTTCAGGCCCGAACGGAGTATATATTTGTGATGAATGTATAGAATTATGTTCTGAAATACTTGAAGAGGAACTTGACGGAGTATCTGACTACTATGATGCTTCAAATGAAATAAATCTTTTAAAACCTAAGGAAATCAAAAATTTCCTTGATGATTATGTAATCGGACAGGATGATGCAAAGAAGGTATTGTCTGTAGCGGTATACAATCATTATAAGAGAATTAAATCAAAGAAAAGCTCGGAAGTTGAGATTCAAAAGAGTAATATACTTATGCTTGGACCTACAGGTTCAGGTAAAACATATTTGGCACAGACTCTTGCAAAGATTTTAAATGTACCTTTTGCTATAGCAGACGCTACTACACTTACAGAAGCGGGATATGTCGGAGAAGATGTTGAAAATATTCTTCTTAAACTTATTCAGGCGGCTGACGGTGATGTCAAGAGAGCTGAATATGGAATCATCTATATAGATGAGATAGATAAGATAACAAAGAAGTCTGAAAATGTATCAATCACCAGAGATGTATCGGGTGAGGGTGTGCAGCAGGCTTTACTGAAAATTCTGGAAGGCAGTGTGGCTTCTGTACCGCCACAGGGCGGAAGAAAGCATCCTCAACAGGAACTTATCCAGATAGATACTACAAATATACTGTTCATTTGCGGCGGCGCATTTGACGGACTTGAGAAAATAGTTGAGAACAGACTTTCAAAGGGCAGCATAGGATTTAATTCAGATGTTGTGGAAAAGAACTCAAAGTCTATAGACGAGCTTTTCAAGATGGTACTTCCGGGAGACTTGACCAAGTTCGGTCTTATACCTGAGTTTATAGGTCGTGTACCTGTAACGGTATCACTTGATATGCTTGATAAGGATGCTCTTGTACAGATAATGACAAAACCTAAGAATGCCATTACAAAGCAGTATCAGAAACTCTTTGAGCTTGATGACGTTAAGCTTGAGTTTGATCAATCTGCGGTTGAAGAAGTGGCTAATCTTGCACTTGAGAGAAAGATCGGTGCCAGAGGTCTAAGATCCATACTTGAGGGTGTGATGACGGATATGATGTATGAAATACCTTCAGATCCGAATATAGGTATTTGTACTATTACAAAAGAAACAATTGACGGTGGAGAACCTGATATTGTGTACAGAGATAAATCTGTAAGAGCAAAAAAGAGAAAAGAAAC
>CAKAQP010000255.1 GCA_916720285.1 uncultured Lachnoanaerobaculum sp.
ATAAATGTTCTCGGATACATATCGAAATTATCATCATTTTTAAGCTTATTATAAAGATACATTACGTGTAAAATATTTAAAAGCTGACGCTTATACTCATGTAATCTCTTTACCTGTACATCAAAGATAGAATCAGGGTCTACATCTATACCGTTATGTTCCTTGATATACTTTACAAGCCTTAATTTATTTTGATACTTTATCTCCATGAACTCAGCCAGAGCTGTCTCATCATCCAGATAATCCTTAAGGCCAGAAAGAAGCGGTAAATCAGTAATAAACTTATCTGTTCCAAGCTTCTTTGTAATCCAATCTGTTAAGAGAGGATTTGCATGAACAAGGAATCTTCTTTGAGTAATACCGTTTGTCTTGTTGTTGAACTTATCAGGCATCATCTCATAGAAATCTTTCAACTCCTGATTTTTTAAAATCTCGGTATGAAGTCTTGCAACACCGTTTACGGAAAATCCTGCTACAATAGCCATATAAGCCATTCTTACCTGGCCGTTATAAAGTATTGCCATGTTCTTTTCTTTTTCTGCAAAATTATGTGGGTATCTTGCTCTTATCTGCTCAACAAATCTTCTGTTTATCTCATCTACGATTTGATAAACTCTTGGAAGCAGTGATTTAAACAAGTCTATAGGCCACTTTTCAAGTGCTTCCGCCATTATTGTATGGTTTGTATATGCCATACACTCTGTAGTAATCTTCCAGGCATCATCCCAGCTTAATCCTTCCTCATCCAAAAGAAGTCTCATAAGCTCAGGTATTGCTACTGTAGGATGAGTATCGTTTAATTGGAATACCACCTTCTTCGGTAAATCATGTATATCGCTGTGATTTTCTTTAAACTTGTCAAGCGCTCTTTGAAGGCTGGCTGAAATAAAGAAATACTGCTGCTTTAATCTAAGCTCCTTACCTGCATAGTGGTTATCGTTTGGATAAAGTACCTCTACCAATGTCTTTGCAAGGTTTTCCTGCTCAAGAGCCTTTTGATAATCTCCCTTATCAAACTGCTCAAGACTGAAGTTTGTAATAGCCTCGGCATCCCAGATACGAAGTGTGTTTACCATTCCGTTCTCATATCCGAGTACAGGCATATCATAAGGAATTGCTCTTACAGAACCGTAGTTTTCCTGTATGAACTTCTCCTTACCGTCCACATTCTCTACCCTTACATTTCCACCGAATTTTACTATATAAGAATATTCGCTTCTCTTTATTTCAAAAGGATATCCGTTTTTGATCCAGTTATCCGGAACTTCCTTTTGATATCCGTTCTCTATTTTTTGCTTAAACATACCGTAGCGGTATCTAATACCGCAACCGTATGCAGGATAATTAAGAGTTGCAAGTGAATCAAGGAAACAAGCTGCAAGTCTTCCAAGACCGCCGTTTCCAAGAGCCGGATCGCTCTCTTGATCCTCAATGTCTGTAAGATCAAATCCAAGCTCCTCCATAACCTCTGCCACTTCTTTTCTTGCACCGAGGTTTATGATATTGTTGCCAAGTGCTCTACCTATCAAAAACTCCATTGACAGGTAGTAAAGAATTTTTGCATCCTGAGCATCATACGCCTTATGAGTTGCTATCCACTCATCTATGACGGTATCTTTTATGGCGTAGGAAAGAGCATAAAAAACCTGCTCTTTACTAGCCTCATCTATAGTTTTTCTGTATAATACTTTTACATTATCCTCTATAGCTTTTTTTAATTCCTTAGCATTCATCATCGTAAGTATATCTAACCTTTCTTACTCACTCCAAGGGATGTATTCTCTCCGTTCAAGTTCCAATCCTTAGTGTATCCCTCTACATTGTTATATACTATTTCATCTGCCAATGTGTCGTTCTTGATTACTGCTTCATTTTTCTTTATTATTTCAGCAATTCTCTCATTTCCTATCTGTGAAAGCACAATATGATCAACTACCTCAAATCCTGCTTCCTTTCTCATGGTCTGAACTTTTGAAATAAGTTCTCTTACAAAGCCTTCTTCAATAAGCTCTTCACTAAGTCTTATATCAAGCACAACTGTAGTCTTATTGTCGGCTTCTGTTACAAAGTCATCATTTTTTGCAGTTTCGATAAGCAAATCTTCTCTTCCCAGGCTTACCTTCTCACCGTCAAATTCAAAGTCTACACTTCCTGTATCATTTAAAGACTTCATCGCTGCATGTCCGTCAAGTGAAGCAAGTGCCTCTTTTATCTTTCCTAAGAGCTTACCGTACTTAGGACCTACTGTCTTTAACTGTGGCTTAAATGAGTAGCTTACAAATTCTTCTACATCATCCTTAAACTCTACAGCCTTGACATTTAACTCATCCTCTATAATCTCTACATAGAACGGATCAAGTACAGTCTCAGCCTTAACATACATATTTCCGATAGGCTGACGGTTCTTTATATTAGCCGAGTTTCTTGCAGCTCTACCAAGTACTACTATATCAAGTACCTCGTCCATGCTTACCTCAAGGTCCTTGTCGATAAAATCTTCATTGACAGCAGGGAAGTCTGTTAAATGGATACTTTCAGGAGCATTCTTATCTACGCTTCTTACAAGATTTTGATAAATCTCTTCTGTCATAAAAGGTATCATAGGTGCGGCTATCTTTGAAAGAGTTATAAGAGCTGTGTAAAGTGTCATATAGGCATTTACCTTATCCTGCTCCATTCCCTTTGCCCAGAATCTCTCTCTACATCTTCTAACATACCAGTTACTCATATCATCTGTAAAGCTCTGTAGTGCTCTTGCAGTCTCTGTTATCTTATAGTTATTTAAATAGTCGTCAACTGTCTTTACCAATGTATTAAGCTTTGATAAAAGCCACTTGTCCATTACGCTAAGCTTGTCGTACTCCAGGTTGTACTTTGTAGGGTCAAAGCTGTCGATATCTGCATAAAGTACATAGAATGCATATGTATTCCAAAGTGTACCGAGGAATTTTCTCTGTCCTTCCTCAACGGCCTTGTCATGGAATCTGTTAGGAAGCCAAGGAGCGGAATTTACATAGAAATACCATCTGATGGCGTCCGCACCGAATTTGTTCAGTGCATCCATAGGATCTACAGCATTGCCCTTTGACTTACTCATCTTCTGACCGTCTTCATCCTGCACATGACCCATTACAATAACATTCTT
>CAKAQP010000256.1 GCA_916720285.1 uncultured Lachnoanaerobaculum sp.
TGTATCCTACATATACATCAAGATATCTCTTCTCCTTACCTCCTGTAAGCTGGCTTACATCTCCTGTGTAGTCATGCTGGCTTGTAGTAAGGTTAAAGTTTCCTGTCTCTGTAATTTCATATCTATAGATACCAGGAACTGTTATATCGTTATTACCGTCCTCATTAAACTGCTCTGTAAAGTCTACTGTAACTTCCTTTTTTACAAGGTTGGTTGTAATTGTATCATTGTGGCTGAATTCAGCCGATGAGATAGTAGGCATTGCTGTACCTGCAACTACAGTAAGTCCGCCGTCAGTACCACTGACAGGTGTCTTTCCGCCACCGCCTGTACTTCCTGCGATAGTATATGTATACTTTACATCAGGTGCTTTTGCACTTCCACCTGTCGGATCGTCAACATTGTAGATTTTCATCTCTTTAGTGAACTTGATTTTGTTCGGTGATCCTGCTGCAGGCTTTAACTGTTTTGTTGTCTCTGCAGCTATTGCACTTCCCGCCATTGCGATTATCATGGCAGACACTGCCGCCAAAGTCATAATTCTTTTTAACATCATATATTATCCTTTCTTATAACGATAATTATTTTACCTTCAATATCTTTCTTTTTTATAATTCCGAAATATCTGCTGTCTTTTGCCAGCGTTCTGTTATCGGCAAGTATAAAAAATTCATTCTCTCCCAGTACGATTGGATATGTTACATCAGTATCGTACTTATCTGTTTTGCCTCTGGTATCATCCTCTACCAACACGGCACCGTTTAGTATAACATTTCCGTTATCATCTATATCAATAGTATCTCCCGGCGCTCCTATTATTCTCCCTATATACTTTTCACCGTCAAAATGATAGCATATGGCATCACTTGATTTGAGTCTGCCTTCAAGTCTATAGAAAAATAATAAATCTCCTGCTCTTACTCTCGGTAACATCTCATTATTCGGCGAAATCCTTATTCCAAATACTATGAATACCAAGACATAAATCATTGCGGCAAGTGTCAGAAATCTTATTATAAACGACTTTAATTCCGCTATACTCCTCTTTTTGATTTTCTCCTTTTCCTCTATAAATCCATCCTCCTATATATGTGTTAACTATTGCTTTTTCATGCTCTCATATAGCACAGGTTTTGAATAGTTATAAAATATATTAATATCTCTTCCTCCTGTTAAAATAAAATATTCCAATCGAAAGAATCGATATTATTATAAATATTAGGGCATAAGATATATCAAATGCCACACCCGTAGGTATCGGATTTATATAGGGTTGGATAACAGGTTTTTTAAATGTTTCAATTATTTCCTGATCCTTATACTTGTATGTAAGAGTTGCTATATCATTGGAATAAAAACCCTTTTGATTTGAAGACTTTGAACCTGTTCCCGGGTCTCCGACCACATCCGTTCCGTTGGAATTTTTCTGGAATTGCTTTGTGGCTGCATATTTTGCCTCAGCTAAAGGTGTAGTTTTTATCTTTGCCTTTACCATATAGGTATATCCGGTCTCCAAAGTATAGGCATACGGAAACTCAAGTCTTATAGTCTTTGTAGAAGCATTATATGACGATACAATATCGGCAAGACTGTTTCTTGGAGTGGAAAACAGTCTGTACATATTTGTAGCTATATAATTACCGGTATGCATACCTGTCGGTCCCAACACTTCAATCTCAAGCGGATATGGATTACCTGAAGGATCCTTTGCAATCATTGCATATTGACTGAGTTTATCCTCCAGTACAACATTACTCACTCTTGGACTTTTCAGTACACTTACTATTTCCCTCATCCTATCTAAAAGAGAATTTTTACTGTCTGCTGAATATGGACTTGCACCTACCTCCACTCCCGGTGCAGGTAAGGTGATACCCTTATACCCTCTTACAGGACTGTCCCCGTCATTTGAATTTGTCAAAAGTTTCAGCTTATCATAATCACTTTGATTACCCAGACCTATAGAAAAGAAATAGTCCAAATCTATAGCATATAATGCAAACTGTCCGTGAAGCATCGCCATTGTGCTGTATCTGTTAATTAAATGACCTTCATTCCAACCTGTATTATGATTTGTGTAGTAAGTAGGATTTCCGTCCGTAATAAAGATAAGGACTTTTTGTGCATCGCTTCTACCGTTTCTAAAAAGTTCATTTGCCTTAACAAATCCCTTTTCATAGTTTATTCTGCTTACATTATTTGGGCTTATAGGAATTTTACTTACAACGGAATTTCCGTTACTTGTCCAGTTCTGATACAGAGTCGGCTCGCTGTCAATTCCTACCAATGCATAGTTTACATTATATTTACTGCTGTCAAAATAATTATTTCTTATTACATTTCCAAGTATACTGTAAACTGAAGATATTTTCGGATCCGTACCACGGCCTCCAATACCCTCACTCATACTGCTTGTAGTATCAAGCAGGAACAGTACATCCATATTCGTTCTGTTTGATGTACTTCCGGTCTGATTATTTATTTTCAGTGTAAGATCGTAGATTCCGTCCTTATCCGGATCCTCTACAGTCTTACTTATATCAGTCCTTATTCTTCGGTTTGAGATAGTTCTTCCTTCAGGCTCATAGACCAGCTCGAGATTTCTCATTTCACCGGATGAAAATACTACCCAATTGGTACCGTCCACTGTATACCTGAGCCCCTTTATAAGACTGGTTTCTCTTTCTATTTGCAGTACATTATTCACTACGGTTCCGTTTGACATTACCACCCTGGCATATTTATACCTCATACCTACTATACCGGTATCAAGTTCTTTCGGAGTTATTTTATCATTGTCATTATGGAATACTCCGTTATTATTGTTCTTAAATAATTCAAGTTTACTCGGATCTGCAGTTATCTCATTCCCGTTTGTATCGACATATTTTACATTTACATAAAATCTGCTGTTTGCCGATCCCCAATGAAGTGAAAATGTTGAGAAGCTGTCCGTACTGAAGTTTGTAGTAATACTGTTATCATCTTTATCCTCTATAAGAGCAATATCCTCTATCTTATTTACAGTCTTATCATCCTTTATATGATAAACTTCCGTATCTTCAGGCTTTGCTCCTTCAGGAAGCAAATCATTGTCGATTTTTATATTTACATATACCGCTGTCAAAG
>CAKAQP010000257.1 GCA_916720285.1 uncultured Lachnoanaerobaculum sp.
GATTTCAACAGCCTGCTCTCCTGCAAGCTTTCCAACTTCGAAGTAATCAATACCGTATGTTGCCAAGGCACCGTTTTCCACATGTGCAGACTCCGCTCCGATTATAGGAATCTTATGCTCTGTAGTGGCAATCATAGCAACCGTTGTCATACCTGCCGCAATAACGTTATCTGTAGGTACATATATGGCGTCTACCTTACCTACCATTGACTCAACCACTGTCTGAATCTCATTTGAACTTGAAACTGTGTACTCAACTCCTGTCAGCCCCTTCTCTTTAAGAGCATCCATAGCCATTTGCGCCTGCAACTTTGAGTTTGCCTCGGCTGTACAATAGAGTATACCTACATTCTTTGCTTCAGGTAAAAGTTTTGTCAAAAGCTCAATCTGATCCGCTACCGGTGTAAGATCCGAACTTCCTGTAACATTTCCTCCCGGTGCGTCATTGCTCTCCACAAGTCCTGAAGCTGCAGGATCTGTTACCGCTGTTATAACTACCGGAATATCTGAAGTGGCTCCTGCTACCGCCTGTGCCGCCGGCGTAGCTATTGCAAGAATCAAATCCTTCTTATCATTTACAAGCTTGTTTGCTATAGTCTGTGCCGCCGACTGCTCACCGCCTGCATTTTGCTGCTCGATATCCACTTCAAGACCTGCTTCTTCAAGTGCTGCTACAAAACCTTCATTTGCTTTATCAAGTGCAGGGTGCTGTACATACTGCAAAACTCCTATTTTTTTTGCATCGGCACTTACTTCTGATGAAGAATCAGCCTTGCTGTTTGTATTATCCGCTTTTGATCCGCATGCCATAAGGCTCGCTCCAAGGAGCATTGCCATTGCTATTGTCAAAATATTTTTTTTCATAAACTTCCCTTCCATATAAATAAAACTTATTATGCAAGGGATTATACTATATATATTTTATCACGTCAATACCCTAAGACTTTAAACCTTAAAACTTTAAAGCAATAAAGTTCTTTATATTCTCGATATTTTTTGATCCCACTTCATAGCCTTCATTATACAGCTTTTCAAGTTTTACACTGCTGTGCTCAAGCCTTTGCACTGTAACCTTATTCTGCGGTCTGATAATTAAAAGCTTACCCTCTTTAGCCAGCTCTTCCATTTCTTCCTGCATCTTGTTATATCTTTCCGGTACAGTCATCAATTTTTCAACCAGATTAGGAAGCGGCTTAAAATATCTTCTATAGATGCTTTCATTTATCATATTTACCGGCTTTTTTCTGTATCCTTCTTCTCTGGTAAGTACTACTATTGCTTTTGAATATCCGACATCAAATGCTCTTTTATATGCAATGGATGTTGATATACCTCCGTCAAGATATTTCCTGCCTTCCACATCTATCATCTTTGACATTACAGGCATGGATGCAGACGCTTTTACTGCCGATATAATATCGCTGCAATTATTCTTATCAAAAAATCTGCTTTCTCCGGTTATTACATCTGTAGCTACAACTTCATATTTTTTCGTTTTATCATTAAATGATTCCCAATCAAAAATATCGTATTTATTTGAAATATCATCAAATAAGAAATCGAAGTTAAATATCTGTCTGGATTTAAACATGTTTTTATAACTTATATATCTCTTATCATGCAGGTATTTTAAATTGATTCTCTTTGATCTGCCTCTTTGTCTTGAAATATAGTTCATTCCGTTCATCGAGCCTGCAGAAACTCCGTTCACATATTCAATATATACTTCATTATCAAGCAAAGCATCCAAAACACCGGCTGTAAACAGCCCTCTTAAAGATCCGCCTTCCAGACACATTGCCCCTTTTAATAATTCCATCTTTCTACCTCCATATCTTAATATTAGCACCTTGATTGTAATTACTCAATCTGTTAAAATCTAAGTTATTCTGATTTTGGTAGAATATAACAATGATTATATAAAAATGTGTTAAAGCGGAAGGTAGTTTATGGCGGAAAAATTAGCAAAATCACTTATAGGAATGATGGGAGGACTGCTCTCTCTCAGCTTCGGAAAGCAATTGATAGTATTTATTATATCAATGCTCCCTATTTTGGAACTCAGAGGAGGTCTTATAGCGGCTTCTCTTCTAAAGCTTTCACCTGTTGAAAGTTATGTTATAGCAATTGTAGGTAATGCTATACCGATTCCTTTTTTACTGCTTTTGATTAACAAAATTTTAAGTGCTATGGAAAAATCTAAATTTAAGCTTTTTAATAAAATGTACTCATTCCTACATAAAAAGATTATGAAAAACAAAGACTCTATAGAAAAATATGGATTCTGGGGACTTGTAATCTTTGTAGGTATACCTCTTCCGGGTACAGGTGCCTGGACAGGTGCGATAATAGCCGCTTTCCTTGAGATGGACAGAAAGAAATCCTTCCTTGCAATCTGCTTAGGTATGCTTATGGCAAGTATTATAATGATGATTATATCATTCGGCGTAATATCAAATGTTGTATAAAAATAAGGGACTGTTAACCGTTTTTCTACGATTAACAGTCCCTCTTTTTATTGTATAGGTCCGTTGTTTAAAACCAGAGTATCTCCCTCATAAAGAGTTGTCTCACCGTTTGGAATAATAAAATCATCCCCTCTTATAATAAGCATTACAAGTGCATCAAGTTCCCCTGAAAGTTCTGAAAGTGTGGTGCCTTTTGAGAGTAATTTCTTTGTTAAAACAAGCTCGGTCATAATATAATATTCTTCAAAGTCGATAGACTTTGCAGCAAGAACTATAGTATCACCGCAGCAAAGCACAGTTTGCCCGTTCGGGACTATATCCTCACCCTCTCGCTTAATTAAAACCATCAATGTATCAGGCGGCAGATTTATATCACTGATACTTTTACCGCACCAGTTTTGATTTTCACTCACAGTAAGCTGAATAAATTCTATAGGTATCTCATCTCCGCTGTAATCCGAGAAGGTTTTCATTACATCATAGCCTTCATCAATCATATCAATTTTCTTAGATATAAACGGAAGCAGACTTCCCTGTACCAGTATTGAAAATAATACTATAAAAAATACATTGTTGAATATATCATAGTTTGCATTTGTATTTAATAATGCTGTAATTGCAAAAACGATGGACGAAGCGCCTCTAAATCCCGACC
>CAKAQP010000258.1 GCA_916720285.1 uncultured Lachnoanaerobaculum sp.
GTTATCGGAAAGGACAAAGACACTGTAGGATTTGCAGGCCTGATAATATGCTATGTTCAGTTGGTAGCAATGCTTATACCGGTAATTCCGACAGAAATATCACTTAGAAAAAGATTTGATAAAAATGGAAACAGAAAGGACAAATAATGAGAAAAGTTAAGCTTTGCACTCTATGCTATATCGAGAGATATGATAAATATTTGATGCTTCATAGAGTAAGTAAAAAGAATGATATAAACAAGGATAAGTGGATAGGAGTTGGCGGGCATTTTGAAGAAATGGAAAGTCCTGAGGATTGCCTTATCAGAGAAGTAAGGGAAGAGACGGGATATGAACTGGTTGACTTTGATTTTCGAGGTATCGTAACCTTTGTATATGGCAAGAGGGGAGAGGAAGTAGTAGAGTATATGCACCTTTTTGTCGGAAGAAATGTAGAGGGTGAGCCTATAGAATGTAATGAAGGAGTTTTACAGTGGGTGGATAAAAAAGATGTGCTAAATCTTAATCTCTGGGAGGGAGATAAGATTTTTCTAAAACTCTTAGAGGAGAGAAAGGAATTTTTCTCACTGAAACTTGTGTATAATGAGGATGAAATACTGAGCGGAGCATTCTTGGATGGAAAATCAATGAATATATAATAATGGATGAATTTTATACATTGATATTGTATAATGAAATTAATTATTGGATTTGAGGGGGAATTATGGGAAAGAAAATTCGTATAAAAGGTGAAATATACTTATTACTGTCCGGATTTTTCTTCGGACTTCAGCCTTTTTTTGCAAAGGTCATATATGCTCATGGCGGAGATGCATACAGTCTTTTAGTTTTGAGATTTTTAATAAGCGGAGCTGTATTTGCTGCTATTTATATGATGCTCGGTAACAGTATATGGCTGACAAAGGATGAGTTTATTTCGGTATTTATTTTATCGGTTCCTGAAGTAATTATGTGTATACTGCTGTTTTTATCATACAGTTATATATCATCAGGCTTGGCTTCGACATTACATTTTTCATATCCGGCTGCAGTTATTTTGCTTGAATTATTGATTTTTAGAAAGAAAATAAGTAAGATAAAGCTGTTATGTTTACTGTTCTGTGCAATAGGTATTGGTGTATTTTATCAGCCTGACGGAAATATAAATATCTTGGGAATGGTTATGGCACTTGCCTCAGGTGTAGGTTATGCCATATATATTATAGTATTGACACATGGAAAAGCAGGAAAGATACCTGTACTGAAAATGTCTGCATGGCTTTCATTTTTACTTGCAATAGAGATTGCAATCGTTATGCTTGTATCCGGTAAGTTCAGATTTCAAATGGATGCCACAGCTATAGGAATGAGTGTATTTATGGCGGCTGTTATATCTACATTGGCACTTGCAACATTTCAAATCGGAGCACCTATGTGCGGCGCTCAAACAGCGGCACTTCTTAGCACTATAGAACCGGTGAGCAGTATTTTACTTGGAGTAATATTCCTTGGAGAACATATGAGTCTGAGGATTTTTGTCGGTATATGTTTTATACTGATGTCAATTGTAATTCAAATTAAAGAAAAGAAAGAATAAGAATTTGAAGGGAGTTTTATATGAAATTAGCGGTAGCTTTACAAGAAAGAGCAGATCTTAATATCAAAATAGATGATTTGAAGGGAAGATTAAACAGAAATATATTGGTACAGGAAGGTGAAAAGCCTGCAGAAGATCCTAAGGGTTTAAAAAAGGAGCTTGATTCTTGCATTAACAGACTTGAATATTTGATAGCTGCTATCAATAAGACAAACTGTGAAACAATAGTTGACGGAAAGTCTATTACGGAATTACTTGCAAGAAAGGATGCTTTGCAAGTAAAGTCATCTGCTTACAGAGACAGTGTATATGTGGGAAGCAGCAATACAGACAGAGCCAGAAGTACAGAAATAAAGATAGTTCCTGTTATAGATGTTAAGGCTTGGCAAAAAGAGGCTGATGAGACAGCAAAAGAAATCAGACTTATAGATAATAAAATCCAGGAAACCAACTGGACTACTGAACTTATAGAATAATATTTTTAGACGGTAGCATATTCAGGGCGAGTAAAAATTTGCGTTTGCGCACATATCGGAGCCTTGGGCAAGCATTTGTTTATAGTTATGCCCCGACAGTGTACAAGTGTATTGTTATAAATAATTGTTATTACCGATTACTGACTGTTTGTGTGAGGGAGGGAAGTGGGATTATGATAAAAACTATATCAGATTATTGTAAAGAAAAATTTGGAACAAAGGTGTATAGACTGGCACTGACTACAGGAGCCACCTGCCCCAACCGTGACGGAAAGGTTGGTGTGGGTGGCTGTAGTTTTTGCTCTGATAAGGGTTCGGGTGAGTTTGCTGTAAGCTCTGAAGATATAAAAGAGCAAATAGAAAAAGCAAAGACATTGATCTCTGCTAAAATTCCCGGTTCTATAAAGGAAGGTGATAGAAAGTATATTGCATATTTTCAATCATTTTCAAATACTTATGGAGATACGAAGCGACTGCTTGGCTTATTTGAACAGGCGATAAAAAGGGATGAGATTGTAGCACTTTCAATTGCTACAAGGCCTGATTGTTTTAGTAAAGAGATGTTTGAGGGACTTGAGAGGCTAAACAAAATAAAACCGGTTTGGATAGAGCTTGGGCTGCAGACAATAAATGAAGATTCTGCAAAGGCTTTTAACAGAGGTTATACACTTGATATTTTTGAAAAAACATATGATGAATTAAAGAAAAGAAATTTTGAAGTAATTGTGCATATAATTTTGGGATTGCCGGGTGAAACAAAAGATGATATGTATGCAACGGCTAAGTATCTTGCCAAAAAGAAAATAGACGGAATTAAGATACATGGACTGCATATATTAAAAGGTACAAGACTTGCAAAAGAATACGAAAATCACCCATTTAAAATAATGAGTCTTGAAGAATACACAGAGGTACTTATAAATTGCCTGAAAATATTGCCGGAGGGTACGATTATACATAGAATGACGGGAGACGGAGACAAGAAGCTTTTAATTGAACCTATGTGGAGTGCAGATAAAAAAAG
>CAKAQP010000259.1 GCA_916720285.1 uncultured Lachnoanaerobaculum sp.
TTTCCCCGAGAGAAGTCGTGGATGAATTGAGGGAATATACAAAGAAATTTATAACGAAATACGAATAGATTTAAGAAGGCTTTTACTTTAAAAGTGAGAGCCTTTTTTGATGGTATTTTTAAAGGACAGTATAAATGATATTTTATAATCAAAGAAAAAAGTTGATTGGAGGATGTTATGGATAAGATATTTATAACAGTGACAGGAACAAGGCATTATTTTGGAAGTGATTTTTTGGAAAAAGATATGAAGCTTTTTTTAGAAAAGGAGCCTGACAATGAATATGACAAAGAGGCTATACAGGTAATTTGCGAGGGACTTGGTAAGATAGGATATGTGTCAAACAGCCCATATACAGTGCTGGGTGAATCAATCAGTGCCGGAAGATTATATGATAAAATAGGAGAGAGAGCGGTAGCAAAGGTAGTACACAAAACAGATTGCGGTATTTTATGCAAGATTTCAAAAAAATCCTTGTTGGGTAGTGAGAAATAGTCTATCATTGTATAGAGATAAAATTGGGTGAGAATGGATTATTAATCGAATAATATAAGGAGTAAGTATGAGTGCTTTGGGTAATATTCTGTGGTTTATTTTTTGTGGACTTTGGAGTGGGATGTTGTGGATATTTGCCGGTTGTCTTTGCTGTATAACGGTTATAGGAATACCTTTAGGTCTTCAATGCTTTAAGTTTGCCGGGTTGGCATTTTTTCCGTTCGGAAAAGAAGTGGTATATGGAGGAGGTGCGGTAAGCTTTCTTGTAAATATTATCTGGCTTATTACGCTTGGAATACCTATAGCAATCACTCATGCAATTGCGGGGCTGATTCTTTGTGTAACCATAATAGGTTTTCCTTTTGGGCTTCAGTTCTTCAAATTGGCTAAACTTTCATTAATGCCTTTTGGAGCAAGAGTAATTTAATGAAAACATTCTTAAATTATATGGTAGCTGATTGAAAAATGAGTATAATTGATATATGATTGAGGTGACAAATTTTGGTAATTTATATATCAATGATATATTAGGAGGATAATATGCCAATTAGTTTAAAAAAAGGTCAAAAAGTTAGTCTTACAAAGGGAAATCCGGGACTTAAGAATGTTGTGGTAGGACTTGGATGGGATACAAATGCCTATGATACAGGTGCAGATTTTGACCTGGATGCAGCAGCATTTTGTTTAACAGATTCAGGTAAAGTTTCAAGTCAGAATGATTTTGTTTTCTTTGGAAACCTTAATCATCCTTCAGGTGCTATAAGCCATTTGGGAGATAATCTTACAGGTGCAGGTGACGGTGATGACGAGCAGATAAAGATCGATCTTTCAAGAGTTCCTGCAGAAATCACAAAGATTGCATTCACAGTAACTATTTATGAGGCGGAAGCAAGAAGACAGAACTTCGGTCAGGTATCAAATGCCTTTGTAAGAATATTTGATGAGAATACAGGCGAAGAACTTTTGAGATATGACCTTGGTGAAGACTTCTCTATTGAAACCGCGGTTGTATTCGGTGAACTGTATAAAAACGGTGACGAGTGGAAATTTAATGCGATAGGTAGCGGATATCAAGGTGGATTGGCTGCTCTTTGCAATATGTATGGTATTGATGCGGAATAAATTTTGAAATTTGGACTGTGCACTTTTTTAGTGCCGGTCCTTTTTTATTTATTTTTTGTATTGTAACATATGATACTGAAAAATAAGGTTTATAAGATTATAATTAGGGCATACTAACTTATATGGGGAAAAGGAGAATGATATGAGTAAAATACTTGATTTAAATAAACCGGTTTTTGAGTTGGCAAAGGAATATCCTGATTTTATTGAAATATTTGCAGGTCTCGGATTTAAAGATATAAAAAATCCTGTTATGTTAAATTCTATGGGACGTTTTATTACTATAAATAAGGGCGCTGAAATGAAAGGTATTCCTCTTGAAAAAATAAAAGAAGTTTTTAGAGAGCATGGATATGAAATAGCTGAGGACAAAAAAGAAGAAAAAGAATTAAAAGAGGTAGCAGACAGTATACAAAACAATACTGAAGACAGTACTGAGTTACTTAAGCAGTATTTGATAAGGCTCTCAAACGGTGAATCATTGGAGTCGGTTCAAAAAGATTTTAGAGAAAAATTCGAATCTGTAGATGCAAGTGAAATAATGAAGGCGGAGCAGTCGCTGATGGAATCGGGAATGCCTTATCAGGAGGTTCAAAAATTATGTGATGTTCACTCGGCGCTGTTTCATGGAACAACAAGCAATGAGCTTGGAAATGAGAATGAAATAAAGAATACTATGAGTATGGCGGACGGTGCAAATGAAGATGACACTAAAATACTTATCGAGACAAAGGGACATCCGCTTTCTACATTTACAAGAGAGAATGAAAATCTTGAGAAGTATATAAACGAATTTCTGGCTAAACTTGGAAACAATGAGGTGGACAGAGTTCTGCTTTCAAAGATAAGAGAAGTTTCCATGCATTATGCAAAAAAAGGAGATCTTTTATATCCTTTATTAAAGACGAAATATAATGTTTCGGGTCCGGCTACTGTAATGTGGTCTGTAGATGACGAAATCAGAGATGAGCTTGGAAGACTTGATAAAATAGAAAAAGAAGATGAGAAATGGATAGAGGATATAAAGGCTGTAATCACCCGTATGCAGGAGATGATTTATAAAGAAGCCAATATTTTATTCCCGATATGTACAGTGAACTTTACGGATGAGGACTGGTTAAATATTTATTTGGACAGTAAGGGATATGAGAACTGTCTTGATATAGTACCTGAAAGTTTTGATAAAGCCGAGAAAGTTAAAAGAGAGTTTGATGATATTGAAGGTGAGATAGTTCTTCCGGGAGGACATTTTACAAAAGAGCAGCTTATTGCACTCTTAGATACCATGCCTCTTGAGATTACATTTATAGATGCAGATGATATAAACAGATTCTTTAACGACAATGATTGCCCGAAAGCATTTAAGAGACCGTTGATGGCAATTGACAGAGATGTGTATTCATGCCATCCTCCAAAGATAGAGCC
>CAKAQP010000260.1 GCA_916720285.1 uncultured Lachnoanaerobaculum sp.
GGGACTTGACGGCTATGCGATAGAGCATTGGATGACTGATAAGGAAAACGGATTCGGTTTGTGGAGAATGGACGGCCTGAATTATCCAAGTAACAGAAAAACTTATTATGCCAAACTTAAGGCCGATCCAAGTAAACATTATAATTTAAAAGTAAAGTATACAGCGGATAATAATGTTTATGTTCCGGGACTTCCGGCAGATTCCACTACAACAAAAAATGTTTTAGAGGCAATACCGCAGTCACCTATAGTACCTGACGGGTTTAAGATAACCAATACCGGTGCAAATGATACTGTTAAATTCTTTAATCCGAATACCTCACCTTTATTTTCTACAGAATTTACAGGTTTTAATGCTACTGATGCAGGTTTTACTATGGATAATAATAAAAACCTAAGCGGTACCATGGTAAATAAGGATACTGAAATCACATTTAATTACAATGTAAACCAAGACGTAAAAAAGGCTTTGGAAGTGGTTGATGAGATATATCAGGATGATGCTTTAAGTGTTTTATCAAAAAGAAGCAGAAGAGTAGTAGGTGGTTTATATTATGAGGCCGCACTTACAGATATCGGTGCTAAGGATATAAGACCGAATGAAGATATTAGTAAAAAGGGTGCAGCTGATGTTACACCGGCTAACAGATATATCTTTGACGGAGCGGTAATAAGTCATATTACAAGTGATAAAAATATTAAAGACGGTAATCCTGCCGCCAATGCCACACTGCTTTCAGGTGATGCAGGTTCAGGGGCACATGCATATGACGGATTGAAAGTCAATACGATATCTTCATCTACAGATTTCGGGAAGATTACAGGTCAGATGCCGAATCAGGATGTAAAGATAACTTATAAGTATCATATCAATTCTGCATATCAGACTACACTTACTGTAAGGTATATGGATGACAGGGGAAATGATATAACAAGCTTTATAGTATCAGAGTATGAAAAAACAAATCCGGCTTTACCTACCACACCGGGAACAGCTAACGGTAGCAAATATAAGGAAGTGGACAGTAGTACAGGTAAGGCAAAATACCTAAAAATTAAGGCCGGATACAATGCCGGAAGTTATAATATTCAGATTCCTGTACCTAAGGTAGCTAATTATAAATATGGTACCGATCATCCGAAGGCACAGTTAAACGGAGGTACTGCGACATGGAGCAGCTCATATCAGACAGCTATAGCAAATATTGATTCGAGCTGGAGTGATACAAATCAGAACTTTGATTTGTCTACTGCTGCAACAGGTCCTATCGAAAATAAAGAGATAATCGTAACATATGCAGTTGATCCTACAGCTATAGTTCAACTTATCCCGATAAACGGAGCCGGAGGAAGTATAAAAGTTGCAAATTCTCCTACAGCTGCAGATTATAATGTAAATACAGATGCCGTAATTAATCTGTCAAGGCTTAATCAGTCAAGTACAAGTAATACTTATGATGTTGATATAAAACCAAGTGATATGATTTATTATCCTGTTCCTAATGCAGGATATAGATTCGACCATTGGGAAACATCATCCGAACTTGGCTCACAGCAGGTAAACTTAAACCTTGGTACACCACAGACTGTTACGGGAATTCCAAGCAGTAAGAATACAATTACCTTGACTGCTAAGTTTACAAAGATACCAAGTAACTTTAATACTTATCATTTTAATATAGGCGGTCATATATCTCCGTTGCCATGGGGTAAGGATGCGGAGATTGTAAATGTAGATGCAAGTGGAAACCCTATAAATCTTACTTTTGGTGATTTAAGTACCTATACTGCAGTAAACCCTGATCTGGGTTATACTGTTCAGTGGTTTGACGGTAACTTTAATCCTATTGATGCAACTACACCTATTAATAATTTGAACGGACAGACATTTACGGCATTTGCACAGCCTACCACAGCACTTGTAGCAAATACACCTGTAGCTGACGGTCAATTACATCCTACAAACGGAACACCTTCAATACAGATAAATCCTTCAACTATTGATACGAGGCTTCGCTATGTAATAGTCGATCCTATTACAAGAAATGTTGTAAAAATAGTGAACGGAATTAATCTAAATTCTACAGGTGGTGAGATAACAGACAGTTCTTTCAATCCCGGACAGAGCTATCAGGTATATACGGCTTTACCTACTGCGGTAGTATCTGTAGGAAGGCCTGTTCCAAACAGTGATGTTTCAACACCGACATCTACCACAATACCTACAGCAATAAATCCTCAGCCACAAGCTGATCCGAATAATCGTGGTAAAGCAAAAATTACAATATCTCCTTTATCTGCAAATACAGACTACGCACTTATAGGACCAAACGGTGTAGTATATCAGTTTACAACTCCTTCAGGAAATAATATTGTATTTGATAACCTTGATCCGGATGCAAATTACCAGATAGTGGCAAGACCTACAGGAACCACAACAGATCCTGTTACCAGACAGACTACTACATCACCTACAACTGTAAGCACTGCAAACCTTGTTATTGTTAATCCGGTCAATGATATAACACTTATTGCGGATGCCAATCCACAGTATACTTTTGTGAGGATTAACGGCACAAATCCTTCTACAGGAAATCCTTTGCAGGGAGTAGCTGAAGGAACACAAGTAGAAATAAAAGCGGCTCCTATAGATAGTTCAGGTAAGAATTTCCAGAGCTGGAATGTGGTTAGAGGTCTTAGAAACTACAATATTTCAGGAGACAGAATTACATTTACAATGCCTAATGTCCCTGTAACTTTACAGACAGTATTTTCACCAATAGGTGCAAGTAACACATGGTCTAAGGACTATGTGGACAATCTTGGTTCAAACCAGGGTGTAGGAGTTATTTATCCTGTTGTAAATGAAGCGGGAGATTTTAGAATTCAAATTATAAAATCAAGCATACCTACAGCCACAAGAAATGCTATTGCATTTGAGACGGATGACAGCTTTAGGTCTGTATTCCTTATGACATTCAATGTGCAAAAGAAGGATCCTGTTACAGGAAATTGGGAAAACTATGTAGA
>CAKAQP010000261.1 GCA_916720285.1 uncultured Lachnoanaerobaculum sp.
CGGCAAAGTGATACTTGCAGCATCCGGTGTCTTTAATATTTCTTTACTGTCAGATTCATCTTGAACTTTTAATGCAAGTTTAAATCTGGAATTTGACCATATCTGGTCATCTACTACTCCACTTGGTTTTTGTGTTGCCAATATAAGGTGTACACCCAAACTCCTTCCTATCCTTGCAGTAGATACAAGTTCTTTCATAAACTCCGGCTGTTCCTTTTTAAGTTCTGCAAACTCATCACTTATAAGAAACAAATGTGGCATTGGAACATTTACAACACCTTCTCTGAATAGGCTCATATATGCATTAATGTGATTTACATTATTTTCATTGAAAATCCTTTGACGACTTGCAAGTTCACTTTTTATAGATGCCAATGCTCTCATACTCTCACTACCGTCAAGATTAGTTATCGTCCCAAGTAAATGTGGCAACTTTCTAAATAAAGATGCCATTCCTCCACCCTTATAATCAATTAGCAAGAAGCCCACCTCATATGGGCTGAAATTTATCGCAAGCGAAGTTATATATGTTTGTATTATTTCAGACTTACCCGAACCTGTAGTACCTGCAACCAAACCATGCGGACCATGTACCTTCTCATGTAAATCCAACTCAACTATATCATTTTCAGCTCTCATTCCTATTGGTACTGCCAATGATTTTTCTGACTTATTGGTGCTCCACCTTTTTTCAATATTTAGTTCGTTTATCTTATTGATATTATAAAGTTCGAAAAATGTCATGTTCTCAGGTATATGACTTGTACTGCTTAAAACATGGCTTAATACTCCTATATTCCTGGCAAGTAACTCAAAGTTAGTGCTTCCATTTTGATTAATATTTATTTTCTTATCTATGTATTCACCATATTTTATCAAAAGTGTACCTTCTTTGGCATGTTCTAATAATACTATAGTATCTATAAATTCAGGTAAATTTGCTCTTAAATAGCTTGTGTATATTACTGAGCAACCAAGCTTTTCACAATCTCCATTGATATACTCTATTATGGAATGAGATAAAATAAATTCCGGTTCATCTATTACAAATAAAAAATGTGGCAAAAAAGTAGATTTACCTTTACTTTCATCATACTTTTGTGACCTTTCTTTTAAAACCTGATTTACACTATTTAACACCTGATCTCTTGTTCTATCTGAATATACCATTCCAAATACATTCGACATCTGCAATCTGCAATGTGGTAACCACTTCATCCATTCAAATGAAGATTGATACTTTTCATCAAAAACAACAATAATTTGTAAATCTCTATAACTTTGAAATGTTGTAAGTTGGCATATATATGATTTTAACTGTTCATGTACAAATTGCCTGTTTCCTACCAATCCAAGCCTTGACTTCCTCAATGAGAACACCAAGTCCTTTTCAATGATACTATATTCATCTTTCAGCGATTTAGCTTCTTCATAAAGTTTATCAATATTTGATGAAATCCCCTTTTCTGTCAATGTTACTCTAAACGAAACTTCACCTGTATACCTTCCCAATGTAATATTTAAAAAATCACGATCTGATGGAAGTCTTTCATATATCCTGCTACTATAATTATTTATTATTTTAACTATATCACTTGTACTTGGATAATTATAGTTATATGACTCCTTCTCTTCTATATATTTATTATATAGTTCCTTACGCTTGTCTAACAGATATTTTTCGTACAAAACAGCATTTTTCCTGTTCGTCTCACTCCTTTCACTTCTATCCTTAAAAAATCTAATTATCGAAAATATTACAGTAACTATTGTTATTCCTATACTCATAAGGAGATAACTGCCTCTGCCTATCAACATACCAACACCAACTGTTACTGCTGAAGATGTTATAGGTGGTAATACAGTCATAATTAGTTCATTTTTATCCACTTTCAAAAACTCAGGTGGTGATTTTATTTCTATACTGTCGTTAGGAATTCTCTTTATTATCCTTGGAGAACGCTTATATTCAGGAAAGTCGGAAAATGGCAGTATTGATTTATCCATAGGAGTCAGTAAGCTTGTGAATTTATTCTCTCTCCCACATACCTTTATATAATCTCTATGAAAAGTCAGTAAGCATTCACCTATTAAGATGCAATCTCCTCTTATTAAATCAAAGCAGTCCTTCCTTAACCTTCTTTTGTTTAAATAAATGAGCTCACTCTCAACTTCTCCAATTATTTTTATTCTATTTCCACTAACCTTCAAAAATACATTGCTGTCACTAATTTTTATATCCCCATCTTTTCCAATGAAAAAAGTATCCGGTCTGGTATATGTCTTATACTCATTACATAATTCTAAAGTAACTATTATTTTATCTGATATAGTCTTGATATCTTTAACGGCAACTTCTTCATAATACTCTTCACTTAAAGCCAGTATATAGTCCATATTTATGCCTTTCATTAGAATAAAACAACTATTTATTATTCTTACTTAACTACCGGTGATGCATATTTACCGGGATCCTTAGCGGGTTTACAGTATTCTCTCCATTCATCAAAGCTATGAATATCATGCTCTTTTCCGTCCACTGAATTTTCAGCATTTATTTTAACTCCGTCAAAAGACACTTCCCTACCCTCAGGCAGTATAATTGACATTATTTCCTCTTCACTTGGATTACCTGTAAGTACTATATCCACCGCAATATTCTCCCTTACTTTGCCTTTATAGTTACTCTTTACTTCATCATATAAACTCTTAAGTCCAGGGAACATAGAAAACAACTTTGTATTATTTTCTGAGATATTTTCTATATCCGCAAAATGTATCTGCCTACACCCTTCGAAAAAGCATAGTGTTCTTACTGAATTTGTATCATAATCTGACCACATCGCCCTATCCATGTTTTGTTCCATAAACTTACTAAAGTGTGCTGTATATATTGAGTTTACCCTGTTTTCATCTTCCAAATCGTCCATGATATCTTCATACTCTTTTTCAAACAGCTCTCCTGTCTCCACATCAATATATATCATCCTTTTTGTATTATTGTTCTTAT
>CAKAQP010000262.1 GCA_916720285.1 uncultured Lachnoanaerobaculum sp.
TATGTATTTCCCATTGCAATTGCTAAAAGACTACAAATCAACCCAAGTATAAATAATCCCCATGATTTTTGAACTTTTGCCATAAAGAGCATTATAACTATTCCTGTTATAATGCCTGCCAGTGTAGGGTATGCCAAGTATAAAATCGGTACAATACCAATCATTCCCGAAGCAAACATAAGTACAAAATATATTACTGTAAATACACCTATCGTAACTAAATCTTTAATTCTTAATTTTTCCATTTTTATATTTTCCTTCTAAATAAGTTTTCACTGAATATTTGATTTTCTAAGCATTGCTTTATAAAATTCCGAGCTTTTACAAAGTTCTTCATCTGTCCCTATCGCTTCTATTTTTCCGGCATTTAATAAAACGATTTTGTTTGCATTTCTTATTGTTCTTAATCTATGAGCAATAACAATTGCCGTTTTTTCTTTTATAAGTTCGGATAAAGCCTCTTGAATTAGACTTTCATTTTCAACATCCAGAGATGCTGTAGCCTCATCAAGCAATATGATTGGTGCGTCTTTTAGTATTGCCCTTGCTATTGAGATTCTTTGTCTTTCTCCGCCTGAAAGTCTTTGTCCGTTTTCACCTATTACTGTATCTATTCCATCCGGCATTTTGTCTATAAATTCATAACATCTTGCTATTTTAGCCGCTCTTATAATCTCTTCATCTGTAGCATCTTTTTTACCGATTTTTATATTATCTTTTATGCTTGAATTAAAAAGAGTAACATCTTGGAAAACGATAGAGAAATTTTTAAGGAGTGTTTCCGGATCAATTTTACCGATGTCCTCTCCCCCTATCAAAATCTTTCCTTTATCTATATCCCAAAATCTTGCAGCAAGCTTGGTGAGAGTTGTTTTTCCGCTTCCACTTGAACCGATTAGTGCAGTGATTTCACCCTGCTTTGCAGTAAAGCTCACACAATTTATTACAGAATAATCATCATATCCGAAATAAACATCCTTGAACTCAATATCGTAATTTTTAATGTCAATATCTTTTTTGCCTTTTTGAACAGGCATGGTCTTTATTTCCTTTATTCTCCCTACAACCGCATCAAGCATAACTATCATTGACATAAAGGTGATTATTCCTTCTATAGGAAGATAAATACTTGCTGTAAGCATTAAAAATGCGATATAAACCAGCGCACTTACCTCCCCTGCCATAAGCATGTTGACGCCGATAACGGCAACACTTATAATTCCAAGCTTTAAAATTGCGGCAGCTATTCCTGTAAGTGTTCCGGCTACAACTTCACCTTTCGTCTTCTGTTTTGTGGATGCATTTAATTTTTTAAAAAAATCATTTAACATCCTATCTTCTAAGTTGTAAGATTTTATTTGCTCTATCTGCTCTATATTTTCCTGTAGATTATCAAAAACCTTACGATTATCATCTATCCAGCCTTGTACTATTTTTTTCTGACTTTTCTTTGATAAAAATATAATCAAAATAGAAATGGGAATTACCCAAAGGGCTGCAAGTGCAAGTTTCCAATTATAGAAGATAAGCATTAAAGCAATAATACTTGTGGATATAGCCGTTGAATATATATGAGGTACAGCATGAGAAAAAATTGTTTCATATAAGTTCATGTCATTCATCATGGTTTCCGCAAGGTCTGCCAAATCTCTTTTACCAAAATAAGAAAGAGGTAATTTCTTTAACTTTTCCGCTAACTCAATTCTTGAATTTGCACTCTCGTTGTACACATTGGTGTAAAGTCTTACATAATCCCACCTCGCTATTAAGAACATCACAATCATCATTACTACAATTAGTGCAATATAATGAATAGAAGTAAAATTGTAACTCTCAATACTTTTTAAAATGCCTATATACTGAAACAGAAACATAAAACCGATCATTGGTGCGAACAATTTAGTTAAATTAACAAGCGTGTGTGAAAATATGGCTTTTTTTAAGTTAAGAGCGCCTTTTTCTGACATCGCATATTTTTTCATAAAATAAGAAACCATATGTTTAACCTCCTATCTTCCAATTTACGGATTTTTGATATTCTTCCCAAAGTTTTTTGTAATGCCCACTCATACCGATTAAATCTGAATGCTTGCCTTCTTCTACAATTTTCCCCTTATCAATAACAAGAATTTTATCCGCATCTACTACTGTAGATAATCTATGAGCAATCATCAATGTTGTCTTGTTTTTTGATAGCTTCTTAAAAGACTCTTGAATCAAATGTTCATTTTCAGGATCTGCAAAGGCTGTAGCTTCATCTAAAATGATAATATCTGCATCTTTCAAAAAAGCTCTCGCTATAGAAATCCTTTGAGCCTCTCCTCCTGAAAAATATGTGCCTTTAGGTCCGTAAACAGTATCAAGTCCTTTATCTAAATTTTTAATAATATCTTTAGACCCTGAATTGATTAAGGCATTGTCAATTTCTTCATTAGTTGCATCAGGCTTTCCGATTAAAAGATTATCTCTTAAACTCATTTTAAATAGTTTAGAGTTTTGAAAAACAAAAGCAATTTTTCTCATTAAAGCCTCTTTTTCAAAATCTTTTATATTAATTCCTCCAATATCGTAAAATCGTGCAGCAAGCCTTGCTATAGTAGTTTTACCACTGCCTGATGATCCGACTAAAGCAACTCGTTCTCCTTTATTCACCTTAAATGAAATATCGTCTAATACATTTTCATCTTCATAAGAAAAGCTTACATTTTTAAACTCTATCCCAACATCAGAACTTGTTTTATTTCCATAAACAAAATCATCAAACTCAAGTATATTTTCAATTTTATCTAAAGCAAGTTCTGCAAAATAACTGTATTGTGTAATCGTCGCAGTTCTCATAATAAAAGTAGCAAATGCCGGTCCTATTAGGAAGTAAATAACAGAATCTGCAACTACATTAGATAAGTTTCCATTAAATTTTATTAAGAGTAATGCCACAGGTACCAAGAAAAATGCCGTCGATGTAGAAACGGTTTCAAACCACGACATTTTATTCGTAT
>CAKAQP010000263.1 GCA_916720285.1 uncultured Lachnoanaerobaculum sp.
CATTTGTAATTGGAGGAATATATTAATGATAAAACTTATTGCCTCGGATGTGGACGGAACTTTAGTAAGTGACGGCGGTGGCAAGCTTGATAAAAGAATAGTTGATATGATAAAGGCTGTTCATGACAAAGGAATTCATTTTGCCGTTGCCTCCGGAAGGCAGTGGGTGAGTATAGAAAATGTCTTTGAAGAAGTAAAGGACAAGATATTTTATATATCCGATAACGGAGCTTATATCGGGGTAAACGGTAGAAGTCTGTTTATAAATAAAATGGATGATGAGATTTCAAAGAAATTGATTCTTGATATAAGAAAAAATAAGGATTTGATTGCGATAGTTGCCGATGAATCATCATACTATATTGAGGAAAACAATGAATTTCTTATAGACTGGATAAGAGGAGGATACAGGGGCAGAATAGAACTTGTAGACGATCTTACCAAGGTGAAAAATGTAATAAAAATTTCAGCATATTCGGAGAATGTATGCGGTAAGGCCGATGATATTATAGAAAAATATTCGGATAAACTTTTAGTGAATTATGCAGGCGAGATGTGGCTTGACTGTACAGCAAAAGGAGTGAGCAAAGGAAATGCGCTAAAGAAGCTTCAGGAAGCTTTTGATATAACAGAACATGAAACAATGGTTTTCGGTGACCAGGCCAATGATGTTGAGATGTTTAAAGCTGCTTACTATTCATTTGCAGTAAAAAATGCCGCACCGGTAGCAAAGGAAGCGGCAAGATTTATGGCAGACAGCAATGAAAACCTTGGAGTTTTGAAGATATTAAACTATCTGCTTTAGGAGACGGAATTGAAGAGAAAATTTTTAATCGGATTCGTAACGGCTCTTTTTATTTCAGGTTGTGGAATAAAAACGTCCGGCATAAGTGAAAATATAAAGATAAATTTATCAGAAAACAAACTTGGATATAATTACAGTCAGATGCTTATTCCCGCATTGTCGGAGAGCCAAATTATGACCGATACATATACCGATGCAATATGGGACAGCTATGTTGACAAGGACAAAAATATTACATTCAGAGATAATTTTTATAATGATTTAAAAAATTATTATAAAGAACTTGTTGTACTTAAAAGAATTGCGGGAAACGAAAATATTACATTATCTGAGCAGGATAAAACAAAGGCATTAAAACTTTCAAAGATATTTTACGATGAAAATGCAGCAAACGGTGGAAGCTTTCCCGGACTTACAAAAGAAGACTGTGATACGGTTTTCATGGATTATATTCTGGTGAATAAAACAAAAAAAGAATTGATTGAAAAGAATGTAAAAGAAGTCAGCGAAAGTGAAGCCAGAATAATGGATTTTCATGTGATTGAGGTTTCAGATTTTGAACTGGCAAATACTCTTTTAGACAGATTAAATAATGGTGAGAATTGTGTGAAACTGGCAACTCAATTTTCGGAAAGCGACAGTATTTCAAGAAGCATAGCGATAAATGACGAAACTGATGATGTAAAGAACACTTTGGGAGTAATGGAAGACGGAAGTGTAAGTCCTATAGTTACAAACAAGGGTAAATATGTGCTTTATAAATGTGTAAAGAGCTATAATGCGGAAGCTACAAAAAAGAATAAGCAAAGAATAAAAGAGGAAAGAGAATCGGCATATCTGTTGAATTTATATAATGAGTTTGTGAAAGAAAATCCTATAGATATAAACGAAAGCGAGTTCGATAAGGTTTGCAAAAATTCAGGGTCTCATCTTTCGGGAAGAGATTTCTTTACACTGTGGTCGGAGGAAGCAAATGCAGGTCTTTGAGATTTTAGAAGTTAAGGAATTTACAAAATTACTCTTTATGACAGATATATTCGATAAATTCACTGTTGTGGAAGCCGAGTTTCATACATTTGTAAAATATGATATCAACTGTAAGCTTAATAAGCCTTATTTTGACGAAGAAGAAAACAGAGATTTTTGTACCTGGGGTGAGATAAGGCCTATTTGCTTTGGAATAATAAAGGGAAAGAGAAGACCTACTTTTTTCAAGCTGATTTTTAAGTTTTCAGAAGAATTTAAAAGAGATTGGATTAAAAGCAATACAACGAAAGATATAGATGGGGATTTGTATTTGAATATAAGATATTCAGATAAAGAAATGAATTTAATATCTTCATTTTCGCCGAAAACTTTTTTACTTGACAGAGAGATTATAAATGCATTTGATTTATATGTAAAAAATATGTTTGGAAGAATAAATATTACAATGGAAGAAACGGGAGAATAAAGTGAAAGATAAGAGCATTCTTGAGATGTATCTGGAGGATATGAAGGAAATAAAGCCTCTTGAAGAATCGGAACTTGATACATTAAAAAAAGCACTCTTAAGTGGGGATAACAGTGCAAAAAACAGGATTATCGAAGGTCATATGATGTATGCTACAGAGCTTATACAACCCTTTGTAGGTTGCGGTCAGGAAATAACGGATTTGATAAGTGAGAGTCATCTGGCGCTTACAATGGCTGTGGCTGAATATAAATCGGGAAATTTAAAAGCTCAGATAAGAACAGCGGTGGAAAAAAGGCTCAATGAGATAATTGATGAGGAAACAAAGGTAAAGAATGCTTCAAATATGTTGGCGGAGAGATTGAACGACTTGATGGAAGCATCAAGAATTTTGGCACAGGAGTATGGCAGAGAAGCAAGTGTAGAAGAACTTTCAGACAGACTTATGGTTCCGAAAGATGAAGTGGAAGAACTTTTAAAAATAAGTTTGAACGCAATGGATCCGGAAAAAAATATTTAGAATATGGAGAAGCTTATGGAAGAGAAAAAAAATTTGATCGTAGGTCAGTCGGGAGGGCCTACAGCGGCTATTAATGCATCTTTGGCGGGAGTGTATTGCGGAGCAAAGCATTTCGGATTTGAAAAGGTGTATGGAATGAGATTCGGAATCGAGGGATTCTTAAACGAAAAAATAGTGGACCTTGATGAAACACTTAATTCAGAGCTTAATATTGAACT
>CAKAQP010000264.1 GCA_916720285.1 uncultured Lachnoanaerobaculum sp.
AATTTACAAAAATTATGAAAAAAATCTTATCATTCAGTCTTGCCGGCATGATGCTTGCAAGCAGTCTTTTAGCAGGATGTTCTACAACTGCAAAAACAGAGAGCACAGAGGCAAATAAGGAAGTAGCGGAGTCTACAACTGCAGGTACATCATCAGAGCATACTGTGATCAAGTTATTGGTTCCGGGCTATGACGGCGGATATTTAAAAGAAGAGCTTGATAACGGTATAGCAGGATTTGAGAAGGCAAATGATGGTGTAGAAGTAGAAATAGTATCCGTAGGTTGGGATGAGCTCAACTCAAAGATAGTTTCACTTTATCAGGCAGGTGATGCACCTGATATCATGCTTACAGGTTCAAGAACATTAAAGCAGCTCGCAACTCTCGGTATAGCTGAGGATTTAAGTTCTTATATAACAGACGATTTTAAGGCAAACAGAGTTGAGTCTGTTTTGGCAACAGGCAGCGTTGACGGAAAGCAATACGGTATTCCTATGGCATTCTCATCAAGAGCTTTATATTACAGAAGCGATCTGATAGAAACACCTCCAACAAACTGGGATGAACTTTTAGCAACTGCTAAAGAAGTTCACAGTAGCAATCCTGATGTGTACGGATTTGCAATTCCTACAGATATCACAAGCGGAACTGATGAGCTTTTAAACTTTATATATCAAAACGGTGGTGCTTTGGTAGATGATAAGGGTGAGATTACATTTGATACCGAGGCAAATGTGGGCACTTTAGAATATCTCAAAAAGTTCAATGATGAAAAGCTTGTTCCGGATGTCGTAAGCACTGCAAGAGGTGACCAGGCTACATTATTTGCAAATGGTAATCTTGCAATGTTCGTATCGGGTCCATGGGAGAAGGAAACACTTGATAAGTCCGCCGATACGGCACCTTACAAGGTAGCGGTACTTCCCGAAGGTAAGCAAAAGGCTGAAACCTTGGTAACAGACTCATATGTTATCTCAAGTATCAGCAAGAACAAAGATCTTGCATGGAAATTTGTAGAATTTATGGGACAGCCTGAATATCAAAGACCTGTATCGGAGGCTTTCGGTTGGTTCCCTATATTGAAAGAAGAGTTTGAGGATGAAAGATTCAAGACTGAGTTTATGCAGGCATTTGCAGCAAGCATAGAGTACGGTATCAGTGAGCCACAGGTAGAGGATTGGGACAGCTTCAACAAGGCATTCCTCACAGCTGTACAAAAAGCTCTTACAGGTGAGATGGGAGCAAAAGAGGCATTAGATGAGGCACAGTCTGAAGTCGCAAAATAAAGTCTCTTCAAATAGAGCCGATTTCAAAAAAAGATTTCAACCTTATATATTGCTGCTGCCTCTTTTCGTAGTAGTGGCATTATTATTTGGATACCCGATATATCGCATTATATCGGGGTCTTTTTTTAAGATTGCAATCATCAACGGTGAAATGAACTTTGTCGGTCTTGAAAATTTCAAGAAAGTTTTCAGTGCGAAATTCTTTCTTCCAACACTCTCACTCACTTTCAGATATGCTGTAGTTACCGTTTTTCTTAAATTGTCTTTGGGATTTATCATGGCATTATTTATGAACAGTGATATGTATTTTTCAAAGTTTCTAAAGTTTATGTCACTCCTGCCATGGGCAATGCAACAGGTGGCTGTAGCTGTTATATGGAAGTGGATACTGGACGGAAATTATGGCTATCTGAATTTCTATCTTCAAAAACTTGGATTGATACATGAGAATATAAGCTTTCTTTCAAATCCCGGTATGGCATTTTTTGCCGCTTCATTTGTGGATACCTGGCTTGGACTTCCAATGGTCTCTATGATATTTATGGCAGGGCTTTCAAATATAAATTCTTCACTTTATGAGAGTTCAAAGATAGACGGTGCAGGTGTTATAAGCAGATTCATTCATATCACCTGTCCATGCATTAAGAGGGTATTTCTGGTTACATTAACTTTGGTAAGTATATGGACATTCAACTCCTTCAATGTAATCTTTGTACTTACCGGCGGTGGACCTATGAGGAGTACTGAAACTCTAATGCTGAAAATATATGAGCAAGCTTTCTCAAAGTTTAATCTTGGAGCTGCATATGCACTCTCCTCTGTAGTGGTAGTAATACTCTTTATCTTTACAATGCTTTATTATAAGCTGGAAGTGGAGGAGGATTGATATGATTTTAAAAAGAAAAATATTTAAAACTATAAGAACATTTTTTTACTCCGTGTTTGTTTTTATATTTATCAGTCCTATATTTATTATGTTAAATACCTCCCTTAAAAAATATGAAGATATAACAAAATGGCCACCTACATGGTTTAAAGCTCCACTTGAATGGGTGAATTATAAGACAGTTTTAATAGGTGAAAAAAGTATTCTGCCTGCACTTTTAACAAGCTTCTATGTTTCCGTAGCTTCGGCAATCATTTGTCTTTTGATCGGAATTTTAGCTGCATATGCTGTGGCAAGGTATAAATTTAAACTTAGAAAAACCGTGCTTTTGATTATCATTCTGACTCAGATGTTTTCAGAGGTAATACTTGCCTCACCTATATATATTGTATTTAAAAACTTCGGACTGCTTGATACCAAACTTGCACTTATTATTGCGAATGTAGCTGTATGCCTGCCTATGAGTCTCTGGCTTTTGTACTCATATATAAAGGATATACCTGTAACTCTTGAGGAAGCTGCATGGATGGACGGTGCTACAAGGCTTGAAGGCGTAAGATTTATTCTTGCCCCTTTGATACTTCCGGGTCTGCTTACAACAGGGCTTTTTGCCTTTATAAGAGCCTATGGTGATCTGCTTTTTGCAAGAACATTTATATTGTCACCGGAAAACAGAACTGTAGCCATGGCACTTACAGATTATCAGTCACTTTATAAGACCACATGGGAAACTCAGATGGCTGCAAGTGTGGTAACAATGATTCCAACACTTATAATATTTATTTTCATTCAAAAATTTCTTATAAAAGGGCTGCTTGGTG
>CAKAQP010000265.1 GCA_916720285.1 uncultured Lachnoanaerobaculum sp.
CGCAATACTACCAAGAAACCTGGCCGGATCATTAGGATTTCTTCTTTCTTTTTTGATACTGCCTTTTTCAAGCATTAACTTAGCTCTGTCAACTTGTTTTTCTCTAATAGATTTTTGGTATTTGGCATATTTTGGTGAGTATGTGATGATAAGTCTTTGAGATAAATCTTTCGGTGTATAGGGAGCATCTTTGTAATATATAGTCTCATCATCATTTGAGATTTCAGCCAAATCTAACACTTTATCATCAGATAGACATTTAAATCCTTTAGTATCTAAAGCCCATTGCCTATCCTGTGCGTTAAGCTTTTTTATTGATTGAGTGACTACAAAAGCCCTTTCACCCATATGATTGTACTTTCTTATTTTTTCCGAACCAAGTCCGGCATCACTACAGTAAATAAACTTTTGACAATCAAACTCTTTTAAAATTTTTTCTTCAAGTGGTTTAATAGAGGTTTGTTCATTTGTATTTCCTGGGAATAGAGAAAAAGCAAGTGGAATGCCGTCACCATCCATAAACATACCCATTTGCATTATAGGGTTTGGTCTGTGTTCCTTGCTTTTGCCATATCTCTTAATGCCATCTTCATCCTCAATCTCAAAATAATAGTTAGTACAATCATAAAAAAGAAGCTTATCATTGCGTTTTCCTACTAAATGACTATTTTTATAAGTTTCAGATTGTATAAGGTCACATTCTTTACCGAGTACATTTAAAGAGCGATATACATCATGTAATTGGTAAGATGGTGGCTCTAAAAAATCCATAGCACAAGAGTAACTTGAGCGTTTACTGGAAGGTTCGAGTATTCTGGAGTAAATCAAATCGGATAATATCGAGTTGATATCAAACTTGAAGCTATACTTATCCCTTATCTTTCTACAAACTTTATGTAAGCCAAGTTTATAATAAAAGTACTGCAAAAACAGGTAACCTCCACGATAGAAGACCTGTTGCTGTGGCTGTAGTCTTTTGCTTGAGTTAAAAGAAATATTTACTATTTTATCTTTTTTGTACTTCTGTGTTTCAAGTTTTGCCTCAGCACGAGCCCATTTCATAACATCATCTCTAGTGGGTCCATGCTCTTTTAATAAATCAGTAAGAGTGCCAAGTTTGCGTACATTTACAGAGGTGCTAACCCCTTTGTCATTTATAAAGCTTTTAGAAATGTAGAAGGACTCTGCATTTTTTGATTTTGATGTAGTAACTTTCATAGATAACTCCACACCTTATTATACTAGAAAATACTATATATTAAAACGAATATTTTGACAAAAATTTCAAGTGAGAAGTGTAGGCTATATGCGGGTTACAGGACTTTTTTTATGCCTATTTAGGCAAACAAACTGTCAAAGACCCGCCTTGTTTTCAGGGCTTTTTTTATTGCAAAATTTGATGTTATACAAAGAAATGTAATAGTTTATTGCTGGATTTTGCGGCGATTTTAGAATAAAATAAGCTTAAAGCAAAATGCTGATATGTTGTATAACAGGAGGAGAGTAGATGGGTAGACCGTTATCGCATGGAAGAGAGGTTACCGGAACAGGTAGAAGTATTTTGGGTAGAGGATCGTTTGTGGGAGGTTCCGGTGGTGGAAACAGGAATTCATCCGGAAGAGGTGGAGGCGGAGGACGCTCGCCGTTCAGCTTATTGATAGTTGTAGTTTTTGTAATAATAAGTATTGTCACAGGTAATAAAAGTAATATATTAAGTTCAATCCTCGGAGGATTAAGCAGTAGTACAAATAGTACAAATAGTACAAGTACAGGAACAACGCCGATGATCAGTATCCCGACTCTGCCTTCATCAATCGGAAGCACAGCGGCATCAAGTATAAGCGGTGTAGGAAGTGCATGGAGCGGAGTTGCCGATAACAGAGGACAACTGGATACCTCAGTGTATGAAAGCGCCAGAGAGAAGTTTTACAGGCCTACAGGCGGTGACAGTGTAACCGTAATGGTATATATGTGTGGTACCGACTTGGAGACTAAGCACGGAATGGCTACGAAAGATCTTATTGAGATGACAAAGGCAAATATTTCAAGTAATGTTAATTTGCTTATATATACAGGAGGAACAAATACCTGGCAAAACTCGGTAGTATCGTCATCAAACAATGAAATCTATCAGATAGTGGGCGGAAAAATGAATAAGCTTGCAGATGACAATTCAAATCCTTCAATGACAGATCCTAATACATTGGTTAGATTTATTGACTATTGTAAGAGTAATTTTCCGGCTAACAGATATCAGCTTATTCTCTGGGATCATGGCGGCGGTTCTGTAACAGGTTATGGATATGATGAAAAAAATCCCAACTCAGGATCTATGAATCTTGCAAAGATAAAAGCTGCTATTGCACAAACCGGTATAAAGTATGACTTTATAGGTTTTGACGCCTGTTTAATGGCGACTACAGAGACGGCACTTGCTCTTTCAGATTATGCGGATTATTTGATTGCGTCTGAGGAGACGGAGCCGGGAACAGGATGGTATTACACCAACTGGCTGAGCAATCTTAGCAGTAACACCGCAATTTCCACTCTTGATCTGGGTAAGAAGATTGTGGATGATTTTATAGATGAGAGTAACAGAAGTGCAAGAGGACAGTCTACAACTCTTTCCTTGGTGGATTTGGCCGAGCTTAAGGCTACAGTTCCAAGCAGCCTTTCAAGCTTTGCAAGGGATACCGCATCATATATAGAAAATAATGAATACAGTAAGGTATCTTATGCAAGAACTGCAAGCAGAGAGTTTGCAAAATCATCAAATATAGATCAGGTAGATTTGGTAAACCTTGTGTATAATCTGGAGCAGAATGAAAACGACCCTACAATACAGTCAATACTTGGTGCAGTAAAGTACAACAGAACGTCTTCAAATATGTCAAACTCATATGGGCTTTCAATTTATTTCCCATATAAGAAATTGTCAAAGGTTGACAGAATGGTTCATACCGATGTCACCATA
>CAKAQP010000266.1 GCA_916720285.1 uncultured Lachnoanaerobaculum sp.
ATACCGGTGTCTTTTGATCTTTTAATATATCTATCAGCTGCTGCATAAATACCTTACAGTCTGCATGCACAGGTATATCTATATGCACAGTAGGCTTTTTTAATTCTTCTCTGTCAATATCATTTACTATTGTGAAGGCTTCTCTTGCCCATCCTTTGTAGTTAAATCCCACCTGTCTGAGACTTAGTCTTGAGCCTACTGATAATACAAGGTCTGAGTTTTGCACTGTGAAATTTCCCGGTCTGTCTCCAAAATTTCCCGGTCTTCCTGCATATAGAGGATGTTCAACCTCTATACAGTCCTCTGAGTTCCAGCCTACTACTACCGGAATATTCAAAAGTTTTGCCAGCTCCATAAACTCTTTATGTGCATTTCCGATCCTTATACCGTTTCCGGCATTAAATACAGGTCTCTTGGCTCTTCTTATCCTGTCAATAATTTCTATAAGCACATCCCTTGATAAAGGTTTCGGCTCATTACCGAGATCTAACTTTGTTCTGTCATCAACATCAATCTTATATGTTGAAGGCTTTGCCCAACCGTCACCACCGGACTCATAATTTCCGATATCAAAACCGATCAGTTCATCTTCTTCTATAATACTTCCTTGTACATCAAGCGGTATATCAAGCCAAACCGGTCCCGGTCTGCCATGTGTTGCAAGATAAGCACATTTTTCAACCAGATACCTGATTCTCATAGGTTCCGATATCATTTCACTGTACTTACTCATACACTCTATTGATTTACAAATATCAAACTCCTGATCTCCCATAGCTCTGATACCTGTTTCCGAGTATCTGGCAGTCCAATCATATCTTACCTGTCCTGAAATAACAAACATCGGTATCGAATCAAGCCATGCACCAAGCACGCCTGTTATTGCATTTGTTCCCCCGGGACCTGTGGTAACACATAGCACCGCCATTTGGTTATTTATTCTTGCATATGCCTCAGCCGCCATTGCACAGGCCTGTTCATGATGATTATATGTAATGGTAAGCCCCTCCTGATGTCCCAGTCCGTCATTCAGATGCATTGCTCCTCCGCCTGTCACACTGAAGCCATGGCTTATTCCAAGTTCTACAAGTCTTTTAGCAATATAATTGCTCAATTTGATTTTCATAGTATTCTCCCTGAATTCTAAGTACTTAAATTTTATATCAAGTCAAAATCACGACCAAAATATTTATAAAATATCAATACGATTATACCATAAGATTTATAAGTATTATAGCTTTTCACAAAGCCTTTTGATTTTATTACAAATTTTATCAATCCTTTTTTAATTCACAAACGGAATTTTCCCTGAAATCTCTTTCTTTTTTCTTACAGTTTCTTACCATTATATTTATTCCCTTTTCAATCGAAAAAATATTGTTATAATGATAGAACAAGCTACAAAAATGTAGTTTGAATATATTGATGGAAAATGAGGTCAGTTATGTTTAAGAAAACTATATCTATGCTATTGCTTACTGCCACTATTTCCATGACTGTTGCTGTACCCGGCTATGCTGCCATGAAAATTACAGACGCTAACTCCTTTAAATGGAGTCAGACAGGCAGTGAGTGGAAAGTTGTTGATGGTTCAGGTAAACCCGCTACAGGCTTTATCAGTTACAATGATCAGACTTATTTTTTAGATAAGAACGGCATCATGAAGACAGGTTGGATTAAGTCTTCAGGCTCTTGGTATTACTTAAATGACAATGGAACATTAGCTGTGGATCAGTGGATCGACAATTACTATGTGGACTCCACCGGTAAAATGACCAAAATACAGTAGGATAAAGATAAAGAGGCATTGATTTATTCAATGCCTCTTAGTGGTTTTTAGCTTATAATCCGTTTGCCACTCTCTTCAAACTTACCATACCGGACATTTTTCCCTCGACTAAAATATTATTAAATTTGAAATGTCTTATTTGAATTTATTGCTTCAGATATTCTTTGATTTTATTTTTTAGAATAGGTATGACATCTTCTTCAAACCACGGATTTTTCTTCAGCCATATCATATTTCTTGGCGAAGGATGTACTATAGGCAAATACTTCGGTAAGTATTCATTATATGCTTTTACGGTCTCTGTCAGATTGGACTTTTCTTTATCGCCCAAATAGTATTTCTGAGCATATTGTCCGATTAGAATAATTAGATCTACTTTGGATAATTCTTTTAATATTTTGGGATGCCACTTGGCTGCAAAATCTTTTCTTGGAGGTAAATCACCACTTTTACCTTTTCCCGGATAATAAAAGTCCATAGGAACAATGGCGAATATATCTGATTCATAAAAAGTCTTTTCATCTACTCCCATCCATTCTCTAAGCCTGTCACCGCTTTTATCAAACCAGTATTTTCCCGCCTCCTGTGCTTTAATTCCGGGAGCCTGACCTACGATCATTACTCTGGCATTCTCCGGTGCCGAAAACAGCGGCTTTATTCCGGCTTTTGTAAACTTTTCATTTTCCTTGTCCGACATTATCTCATCAAATATCTTTTGAACATTTCCTGAAAACATAAGTCTCCTTATCCACTTTTAAAAATTATTATCAATATTTGTCTTGCAGCGCATATACTCCAGTACACATCTTCATATATGATATGCCATAAAACAGAGATTTTCAAACTGAAAATAAATTCGCAATTCAAAAAAAAATACAGATTGCCGTTCTACATTATTCTTGACATCATTTTCGTTTTCAAGTATAATTTTTCAAGTATGCGGGTGTGGTGGAATTGGCAGACACGCAAGATTTAGGTTCTTGTGGGCGACCGTGCAGGTTCAAGTCCTGTCACCCGCACGATAAAAAGGGGAGTTTTCAAGTTTTTCTTGAAAGCTCCCCTTTTATTTTTTATTCCATTTTGTATACTTTACTTTTCTATCATTGCTCGACAAGTGCCCTGATTGCCCCTATGGCTATCTCTACTTCTTCCAT
>CAKAQP010000267.1 GCA_916720285.1 uncultured Lachnoanaerobaculum sp.
TTTTTTAAAGGTTTTAAATTCTGTTCGAATCTAAACGTTGTTTTTCTGAAACTTCATCATATTTTTAAAGGTAGCACCATCATCTCGCTACGCTCGATGAGGTGTACTATTTTTCTAAACTCGAGCTTCGCTTACGCTTGCTCTCGTTAACAAAAATATGCAAATTTTTCAGGGTTGTGTGTACTGTTTAATCTTAAATTATCAAGGTTCGTTTGCTTCGCTGTTTGAAACAGCTTAGCTATTATATCAAGCTCATTTTATCTTGTCAACAACTTTTTTAAATTTGTTTGAAGTTTTTTTGAACTTTTTCTGCTTGTTTTAAGCAACTCAGATATGATACCAAACTTTTAAATTCGTGTCAACAATATTTTTAAAGACTTTTTACTGGTGGCTTTTTTCTATTCATGTTATAATCATCCTCATGAAAGTATTAAATAATGATTTGAAAACTTCCACATTCAAAGGCATTTATGTACTATCAGGTGATGATGAATTTTTAAAAAACAGCTATAAAAAAAGATTAAAAATGGCTATGGTAGGTGATGACCAAATGAACTATGCCTATTTTGAAGGAAAGGGGATAGATGTAGACGCTATTATTGACTTTGCCAATACGCTTCCGTTCTTTTCAGAATACCGATGTATTCTTATAGAAGAAAGTCAATGGTTTAAATCCGGAAACGATAAGTTTCTAAACTATATTTCAGATAAACCCGATAGTACAAAAATCATTTTTGTAGAAAAAGAAATCGATAAGCGTTCAAAACTCTACAAAAAGGTCAAGGATATCGGATATATCGCAGAACTCAATCATCCTACAGATGATGAGCTGAAAAATTGGGCAGGAAATATCATAAACAAAGCCGGTAAAAAAATCACTGTATCCAATATGGATTTTTTTATTGCCAGAGTTGGAAATGATATGGAAAGAATAAAGAGCGAATTGGATAAATTACTCTCCTTTACTCTTGACAAAGATATTATAGAAGAGGAAGATATAATAGCGATAACAAGCATCAGCCTTACAAACAGGATCTTTGAGCTGGTAAAAATGATTACCAACAACAAAATCAAAGAGGCGTTGGATATATATGAGGACTTGGTCGCTTTAAAAGAGCCGTCACTAAAAATAATGATTCTTATCACAAGACAGTTTAACCAACTTTTGCAAATCAAGGAATTGATGTCTGCAGGTTTTAATGAAAAGGATATAGCATCAAATCTGAAGCTTAATCCCTATGTAGTTAAAAATCTTATGCGTCAGGCCCGTGGTTTTGACATGGCATTGCTTTTATCCTATGTCAAAAACGCAATCGAGTTGGAAGAAGCTATAAAAAAAGGTAATATTAATGAGAAATTAGCACTTGAGTTGCTAATGCTTACACGTTAGTGTAAGTATTTGTTGTGTATTTTCAAAAAGAGAGGATTTTCATGAAGTTATTAGAAGAGCGTATCAGAAAAGATGGAGTAATCAAAGAAGGTAATGTAGTAAAAGTTGATTCCTTTTTAAACCACCAAATGGATGTGGAACTCTTTTTAGAAATGGCTAAAGAGTTTAAGTCAAAATTTGCTTCACACAATATAAACAAGATTTTGACAATAGAATCCTCAGGTATAGGTATTGCCGCAATAGCAGGACTTGAATTCGGAGTTCCTGTAGTATTTGCTAAAAAATCAAAATCTATCAATATAGACGGTGATATGTATACAGCCGAAGTTGAAAGCTTTACACATAAATGCAAAAACCAGGTAATAGTGTCAAAAAAATTTTTAAGTGCTGATGACAGAGTTCTTATTATTGACGATTTTCTGGCAAACGGATGTGCACTGCAGGGACTTATCTCTATAGTAAATGAGTCGGGCGGAACAGTTGAGGGCATCGGCATTGCAATAGAAAAAGGATTCCAAAGCGGTGGACGTACTATAAGAAATCTCGGTTTCCATTTGGAATCACTTGCAATAATTGATTCTATGGATGCCGCTACACAAAACGTAGAATTCAGACAACAGGAGGACTAGGTCTTAGACCTTTTATTTATGAAATATTTTTTTGCATCCGATATACACGGCTCAGCTTTTTATACAAAAAAGATAATAGAAAAGTATAGAGAAAGCAATGCCGACAAACTTATACTGCTCGGTGACCTCTTATATCACGGTCCAAGAAACGATCTGCCAAAGGACTACTGCCCTAAGGAAGTCTTTGCAATGCTTAATGAATTCAAAGATGACATTATTGCAGTAAGAGGAAATTGCGATTCAGAGGTGGATCAGATGGTACTTGAATTCCCAATGCAATCCGATTATTGCATCGGGAATTTTAATGACATTTACTTTTTTATAACTCATGGGCATATTTATGGAGAAGAAAGACTGCCGAAGCTGCCAAAGGCAGGTGCATTCATATACGGGCATGTACATCTTCCTATCGCAAAAAAAGTCGGAGATATTTATATATTAAATCCCGGATCGGCATCACTTCCAAAGGAACAAAACCCAAACTCCTATGCAATACTTGATAATGACCTTTTTTCTATATATGATTTTGACGGCAATGTATTAAAGGAGATAAAACTTGAGAAAAATATTTGAACTGTACGCACCATGCCACTTCGGTCTTGAGGCTATTCTAAAAAAAGAAATAATAGATATAGGCTATGATATTACAAGAGTAGAGGATGGAAGGGTGTACTTTGAAGGCGATGACGAAGCTGTTGCCAGAGCCAATATGTGGCTTCGTACTACAGAAAGAGTACTGATTAAAGTCGCGGAGTTTAAAGCCACAACCTTTAGTGAACTCTTTGATTCCGTTGCCGCTATACCTTGGGAAGATTATATTCCTGCCGACGGTAGGTTCTGGGTAAGTAAGGCTACTTCCATTAAAAGTAAACTCTTCTCTCCTTCCGATATCCAATCAATAGTCAAAAA
>CAKAQP010000268.1 GCA_916720285.1 uncultured Lachnoanaerobaculum sp.
ACAGGTATACATCCCTGTATAAGTCCGTTCAATGTCATTATTACCATCTGCTGTATCTTAAAATATGCTCCAAAAAAAGCTATTGCAATCTCCGAATATTGTTTCAAAAAGAGATTTGTATTATATACCATTGCAGCACCAAGCACATTCATTATAAAAGACGGAAAACCCACTACAAAAATATCTCTTACATGATTAAACCGTATTATAAAGTATTTTAAACCCAATTTGACCTTTTGCTTTTGGAATATCAATACCAAAAATGCCAAAATAGTCGAAACAGTATATCCCATAACCGTTGCAATAGCGGCACCTCTCACTCCCATCGGTTTAAATCCGAAGTATCCGAATATAAGTATAGGATCAAATATAAGATTAGTTAATACACCCGCTATTTGAAAGCACATAGGTGCCAGCATATTTCCGGTTCCCTGCAATACTTTTTGTATACAAATATGTACTGCACACGGAATTGCCATAAATACACATATATCCATATACTCCAGTGCCAAACCGATAGTCTCCTGATCGCTTGTAAATGAAAGTATAAATCCCCTCATAATGTTCATTGTTATAAAGGTTACCAAACTGCTCACAACAAAAGACACTATTATTCCATTAGCCACTATCGTATTAGCCTTTTCCTCATCCTTTTCCCCTAGATATTTTGCAACAAGTACACTGACGCCTACTCCTATCCAAATAGCTATAGCAATATAAAGTGTGGTAATGGGGAAAATTATGGATACGGCACTTAATGATTTTTTACTTACACATGATACAAATATACAATCCAAAAGATTATATGAGTACTGCATGCACATAGAAATAAGAGGAGGTATGGACATCTTTAAAATAAGAGATTTTATAGGTTCCACCTCCATTTTATTTTTTACAAGAACTTCTTCCATATCTCCTCCTTAATTTTTAAAACTGTAAATAAACAAAAGCTGGGGTAGCATAAGCCACCCCATATTTAAATTTTACCTGTAAATGCTATAGAGTAAACTCTCCCGATTCTATACTTGAAACAAGTGCCGGTATAATTTCTTTTAAATCGCCTACGATACCGTAATCACAAATATCAAATATAGGTGCATTTTTATCTGTATTTATTGCAACAATATACTTTGATTCGCTCATTCCCGCCAAATGCTGTATAGCCCCCGATATACCGCAAGCAATATATAAATCAGGTCTGACGGTTGTTCCTGTCTGTCCAACCTGGTGAGAAGAGTCTATCCATCCTGCGTCCACACAGGCACGTGATGAACCTACCTCTCCGCCCAGTGCTTTAGCAAGACTTTCAATCAATGCAAAACCGTCTTTATTTTTTATTCCTCTACCGCCTGATACAATAATCTTTGCATCTATCAAATTTACTCGTTTTTGATCATGTTCAATTGTTCCGATAAGTTTTGATCTTATATCGTCTTCTTTCAACTCAGGTATGATTTTTTCAAAACTTGCATTTGACTTTTCAATTTTCTTTGCCCTTGCCATCACTCCCGGCCTTACGGTTGCCATCTGTGGTCTGTTTTTCGGACAAATAATTGTAGCCATAATATTTCCGCCAAAAGCAGGTCTTGTCATAAGAAGCTTCTTATCTTCCGCATCCACCTCAAGTCCTGTGCAATCGGCAGTAAGTCCTGTTCCAAGCCTTGCGGCAAGTCTCGGTCCTATATCTCTACCTATAGAGGTTGCACCGACCAAAAGAACTTCCGGTTTTCTTATTTTTACTTCTTTTGAAAGTACCTCCACAAATCCCAAAGTGGAAAAATCTTTTAAGAGTTCGTGTTCTACATAGTATACTATATCGACATCATACTCCAAAAGTTCCTTTGCAGCCTCTTCTATATTATAGCCCGGTACAATTACTGCAAGTTTTTTACCAAGGTCATTTGCAAGTTTTCTACCCTCACCCATCAGTTCCAATGTTATTGGCAAAATCTTACCGTTTACAGTTTCTGCAAGTACCCATACATCTTTATAGTCATTAAGATTAATATCTTGATTTACCTTTGCTCTTTCCACTACTTGGCACCTCCGGACTGTATCAATTTATTCTCATATAGCTTTGTCAAAAGAAGTTTGGCTTTTTCCATGGCCGTATTTCCTTCTATAAACTCACTATGCTTTTCTTTTACAGGCACGAATGAACGATGTACATTTGTCGGTGAACCTTTTATACCTATCTGAGTTTCATCCACATTCAAGTCATCAAAGGTAAGTACCTTCACCAATTCTTCATCACTCTCATAAGCTTTAAAGATTCCTTTTACACTTGGATATCTTGCAGTGTTAAGTTCTTTGATAGCTGTAATAAGAGCAGGAAGCTTTACTTCAAATTCATAATCTTTTGACTCACAAAATCTTTTTACTCTGACTGCACCGTCTTTTAGTTCCAACTCCTTTGCATATGTAACCTGCGGTATATTAAGGAACTCCGCTATCTCAGGACCAACCTGAGCAGTATCACCGTCTATAGCCTGTCTGCCACATATAATCAAATCATAATCTCCGATTTTTTCTATAGCAGCTGCCAAAATGGTTGCTGTAGCCCAAGTATCCGATCCACCGAATTTTCTGTCACTTATAAGATAAGCGCTGTCAGCACCCATAGCCAGAGCCTCAAGTAGTGCTTCCTTTGCCTGCATAGGTCCCATACTCACTACAACGACCTTGGCCCCCTTTTCATCCTTTAACCTTAATGCCGCCTCAAGTGCATTCTTATCATCAGGATTTATTATACTTTCCACTCCGTCTCTGATAAGTGTTTTTGTTTCAGGGTTGATCTTGACTTCACTTGTATTTGGCACCTGCTTTATACATACAATGATCTTCATAATACCCCCTATTTCAGCACTTCTCTGGCTATAACAACCTTGTGAATCTCTGAAGTACCTTC
>CAKAQP010000269.1 GCA_916720285.1 uncultured Lachnoanaerobaculum sp.
TCCACCCATCATCATGAATTTGTTCAAACATAAACTGACTATCTTGAAAAGACATGAAAACAAATTTTTCATCATTGCGTTCGTATTCTATTTTAAATCCTAATCTACTATAGAATCTTTTTGTTTTATTAATATCAAAAACTGATAACTCCGGAATCATCTTATTAAAATCCATATTCACTTCTCCCACAACTTCCTGTTTGTGGTGCAGAAATTTTGTCTAATTGCAGCATTAGATTAACCACCGTTTCTCCAAACATTCCCAATTTTATCAAACAAGCATTTGAATCTGTGCTTTTCCAACTAAATCTGCAATAAAACTGAAAGCATCATAGATTTGACCATCAAAAAAGAGCTTTTGTTTTACCTCTGTATTGCTCGCAATATAGTTGAATACTTCTTCGAGTTTCTTATCTGTTTCCAGTTGCTTATTCATCCCCTTATCTATTTCTTTTTTCAAGTCCAAATGACTAAGTTCCAGTCTATCAAGTCTGGAAAAGAGTTCCTGATTCGTGAGCAAAAACTTACGCATTTCAACAAAGCTATACATAATTTTAATGCTGGTATCTACCGCAACTTCACTTTTAATCACAGCAGATAACATTGCAATCCCTTGTTCTGTGTAAACATAAGGCATATATCGTCTACCGCCATAAGTACTGTTTGTACTTGAGGTTCCATTTTGGAATCTCAAGTTTTTATATTCTACCTCCGTTATTTGAAAACAAAAGCGTTCAGGAAACCTTGCAATATTTCTTTTCATTGCTTTATTCAAATTACCTGTCGTGACCCGGTATAAACCGGCCAATCACTATCAAGCATTACCTGTTTCCCACGAATGGTATAGATCATATCTGTGATATTTGTTTCATCTGTCGGTATCAAAGTGTTATCATCTTTCATTTGCTAATCCTCCACAAATTCAGATTTAGTGTGAATTTATAAGAGTTTCTTTGATTGCTTATCTTAATACTTACCCTACCGATCATTATTGCATATTCTCCTTAAGATATTTATCCGCCGCATCTAAAAACTCTCTCATATTATGCACTATTAGTTTTCTATCATTTAAAATACGGATTTCAAAATCTTTATTTCCGAAATCCATTATATGATATAGGGCTATCGTGAAATCCTGTTCTTTACCAAGCTCCAGTATCCATTTCGAGCAATTATCTCCACAGTTGGATGCATTAAACGTCTTACCCGGTTCATTTTTCATAAGAATCAAAGCCTTTACACCACCTGACAGCTTATCCGGCGGAATTTGCCCCAAAACAGGGCTTTGAATAGTATTTGCATCCAATACTTCAGATCTGTCAATATCTTTAATAGCGGCTTTTGCAAATTCATCTGTAATCCAGCTGTCTTTATACCTGTTTCTAAAATATACCGATGTATTATATATTACATTATCTCTATCACCAAACCACACTCTAAGCATAAAATTCCTCCATATCTATAGTTTTTTATTCTCTCTTATTGAACCTCACTAAATTCTAATCACCCTGCTTAGTAATCAGGGATTTCTTAATTACTCATTTTTTTAATTAAGCTTCCCAAAAGATTTCCTATTGTTGCAATTATACCGTATATCAATACATAAACAGCTGCACTTTCATTATAAAATATAAATATAGTCGGAATAAAGAGAGCCATAATTAGCAATAAAAATATCAAGTTAAAAGAATGTCTAATTCCATAAATGATAGAAGTTACAAAACAAATAATCGGAGTTAAAATAAGTAAGAAGAATATACCGCTTCCTGTATCATTAATGAAAGCAGGTAACACATAAAAAGCTAAGGTTATCACTATTAAGTAAACCGACATTTCTCTTATTTTTTTCATTTCCTTTACCTCCGTAAATTTATATACTTTATTTCTACAAACCTAAATTATCAGTTAATAGATAATTTCATAGAATTCATAGGGATTACTTCCAGCACAAAATGCTCATCACTAATTCCGGTATATGGGTGTGAATCTGCAATCTTTATGTTAAAATCTCCAACATAATATGAATTATCATTCCGAAAATTCTTTTCGTGACTTAACATAGTACAATTTGCAATAATCACAGTCACATAGCATATCTGAGGACAATGAATTGTATTACTCTTTCGTTTTAACAATATCTATCTTCATCCTTTAGTTCCCCTCCCTGAATATTTCCCTAAAACATTTCTAATATAGATTTTACTGTACTTTTCATATTCAGTCCATATTTTAGTCCCGGCCTGTAGAAAAACTTTTCTGTATCTGCTCCACTACTATGGTACTCGCAGATTCTTTAAGCTTTACTACAACTTTTCCAACAAAATTACTGAATACAGAAAAAGCACATATCTGAAAGATTCTATAATCTTAAAGTTATGTGCTTTGTTTTTACACTATTCGATGGTTTAGACATACCGTTTTTTAAGCTTTAATTATAGGAATCCAAAGTTCCATTTTATAGTCTTTACTATCCATATCACCTTCGTAATAATATTCAAAGTCAGGTTTTCCTGAATGAACATATCCATGCTCAGGGAAGAATACTTCCATCGCATATTTCCACCCGTTATGAATGCAATCCGGAACGCTTCCTATTAATTCTACAACGGCATACTCTGCTTCTTCCACTTCCAAAACATCTAAACCCATGCTTATGGCTTTGTCTACATCATTAACAATATAGCCTGCCATGTAGTTTATTTTGCTTGGATTTTCTACATCATGACAAACGCCCATACTTTGACCGCTTCCCAAACTTGCAAGTTCATCGTAGCTATATTTTTTATATAGCTTATCCCATACACTCGGACATAATGATGAATTGATGCTTTGTTCATTTACCCCTGCAACTGTAAATGCTTGTTTCTTTTGAATTGTAATGTTCATGCTTCTTCCTCCTC
>CAKAQP010000270.1 GCA_916720285.1 uncultured Lachnoanaerobaculum sp.
TAAAGTTTTATAAAGCGGAGGTGAATATATAGTTTATATATTAGATAATGAAGAGATACTTTTGACTAGAAGTGTATAAAAAATTAGAATATTGAAAGCAATAGATAATAGAAAGGAAATTGAGATGAAAAAAATAAAATTGGCAATTTGTGCAGTATTTAGTTTTATACTTTTAATGAGTATTAATATCAATGTGTTTGCAGGAGAGTGGAAATTTGACGGTCCTAAAGAGTGGCAGTGGTGGTATAGAAATGATGATGGAAGCTATCCACATGATACTTGGTCACTTATCAATGGTAAATGGTATCATTTTGATAGTAATGGATATTTAGATGTTGGTTATAGAAAATTTGACGGAAAGTATTATATTCTTGAACAACATGGGGATAAAATAGGTCAGATGAGGGAAAATGAAAAGCACAGATCCTATTCGGTTGCAGCAGATGGAGCGGTTCATATATATAAAATAACGGGATTTTCTGAAGATGATGATATGAATAAATATAAGTTTGATGAAACCGGCGAGAAAGTATTTGATGTTTTGAAAGATTTTAAACTATATTCCGGAAGTTTAGATCAGGATGACTTTACATATACAACCGCAATAGATAGTTATGATTATGGAAGATTCCATAATCATAAAGAAGAAAAACCGGAAGATAAACATTTTTTTGATAAGAATCACAGCAACTATCCAGCAGCTTATATCGTTGACGTGATTAATAAAAACCCGGATACGGATATATATGATGAAATTATATTAAGAGATTTGATTAATGACTCATTTTATTCAAGTGGGGATTATGGATCAGTGGTATATGAAGACGAGTGGGGCGAAAGTAATGTAGGTAATTTTGATTATATGGATATGGGTAATAATAAGGTGAAAATATTCTTCTGTTATTATTAAAGATGATATGGGAGAACTGGAAACCAATAAATGGCTTGGAGGATACTATGCATATGAGACGGGTGCACTTAGAGATTCTCCGAACGGGAGATATATAGCACCATTTTTTCGAAAGAAAATAGAAAGTCACGGGATGGTATTTACAAAAAAATTTATAAGAGAGTTTGATGAGATTATCAATTGTTGGCAGAGTGTTCCATAGATGAAGAGGATGGGAGAAAAGCTTTTTATAAATATGAATATGATTCAGACGGTAACTTGGAAAAGTTTACAGCTATGGATGATAATCAAACTATTAGATTTACAATTACTTATGTATATGATAATAAAAAGATTATTAGAAGAGAATATAAGGATGCTCAAGGAGTATTAAAATTATATGAAATAATTCAATATAATGATAAGGGTAAAAGGGATGGTGATGAGTGGCTACGAGGTGATGGAAGCTCTTTATTAAAATATCCATTTGGGTCAATATCGGATATTAGTATGATTTATGCCGGAGCGGTTACCGGCTCAAAAGATGACGCTCGTAAAGAGTTTTATAATTTTATTGCGGAAACTTGTCCCGAAAATTCTTTGGTACATTTTGAACAAAGTAGTTGCCCTGTTGAGTAGAGCTTGATTTAATAACATTTATTAGAAAATTATTATTATTTTAGATAGCAATTTAAACATAAGTTCTTTTGGAATAAGGCATAAAAATAATAGGAGAAATTTTAATGTTATTAATGAGAATATGAAGAAAAGTCTATAAATAAAAATATCTTATAAAGGGTGTAATATGTTATACAGTATTTTCATCCTTGTTATATAATATAGAATTTAAATTTGCATTCACAAGACTTAAAATAGAATGAATATCATTTAGATTAAATTTATATAATCATTAATATGGTAAATGTGAATAAAAAATAATATTAAGGAGATGTTTGATGAGAAAAGTAATTTTAGCAGCAGCGATAACAACTTTCAGCTGCATAATGACAATAAGTGCATATGCAGGTAATTGGGTAAAAAATAATACCGGTTGGTGGTATGATAACGGTAACGGTACTTGGCCATCATCATCTTGGCAGTGGATAGACGGTAATTCTGACGGAATAGCTGAGTGCTACTACTTTGACGGTTCAGGTTATTGTATGATCAATACCACTACACCTGACAATTACATTGTAAATAATTCAGGGGCATGGACTGTAAACGGAGTAGTACAAACAAAAAATGCAGGCACTGAAAAAAGCGACAGCTATTATATGGAAAAGTATGCATCTGTGATAGATAAATGGAGAAACGACGAAGCCGGATATGCACTGGATCCTGTTTATGATTTTATAGATATAAATGGAAATGGTAGTAAGGAGCTGATAATAGGAGATAGAGATAATGGTTTCATTAGAGGTATATACACTTTAAATAATGAAACTCCTGTTGAGATTGTAATTGACCCGGGTGTAAGTGATTGGAGATTTAACGTTCTTAAAGGTGGATATATTTCAACCAGTAACAGTAATGCCAGTTGGGATACCAACAGTCTCTCTATATTAGATAGTAATGATAACAGAGTTTGGGTGAGTACGGCAAATTATACACATATCTTTGACGAGCCTGAGGTTTATGAAGTTAATGATGTAAAAGTATCACGAGAAGCTTATATCAACGAGTTGAAAAAATACAATATTGAGAAAGAAAATATAAGATTAACAAGGTCTTTTAAATAATTAAAGGGACATTTTGTAAAATATAATTTAAGTAAAACTTGCATTAAGGATAACCTTAGTGCAAGTTTTAGTGTAAAGACAAGTATTTAGCTGAATATGAACTTTCTTTTATATTTCTAACTAAGTGACTATTTATATTATAAGGAGGATTAATATTCAAAATGAAATTTGGAGGTAAAAGGTATGTCTGTAAATAAAAAAACATCAAAGAAATTTTTTTTATTTATTATCATATTAGCAATTGGTAGTTATGCTGTAGGATCT
>CAKAQP010000271.1 GCA_916720285.1 uncultured Lachnoanaerobaculum sp.
AGACAGCTACAACTACAGGTATGGTACTTGTAATGGGAGAAATCTCATCAAAGGCAACTGTTGATATTCAAAAGATAGTTAGAGAAACTGTAAGAGAAATAGGCTATGACAGAGCAAAATACGGCTTTGACTGTGATACCTGCAGTGTACTTGTAGCACTTGATGAGCAGTCAAGTGATATAGCAATGGGTGTTGACAAGGCGCTTGAGGTTAGAGAGCATATTGATTTAGAGGATGAGGACAATGGTGCCGGTGACCAGGGACTTATGTTCGGATATGCTACAGATGAAACAAAAGAGTTTATGCCATACCCTATATATCTTGCACATAATCTTGCAAAAAGACTTACACAGGTAAGAAAAGACGGTACACTTAAGTATCTTAGACCGGACGGTAAGACACAGGTTACTGTAGAGTACGATGAAGAAGGTAAGCCTGTAAGAATAGATACAGTTGTACTTTCTACACAGCATGACGAGGATGTGGAGCAGGAGCAGATTCATACAGATATAAAGAAATATGTATTTGATGAAATAATTCCACAGGATATGGTCGATGAGAATACAAAATACTTTATAAATCCTACAGGTAGATTTGTCATAGGTGGACCACATGGAGACTCGGGTCTTACAGGAAGAAAGATAATAGTGGATACTTACGGCGGCTATGCAAGACATGGCGGCGGTGCTTTCTCAGGTAAGGACAGTACAAAGGTTGACAGATCGGCAGCTTACGCGGCAAGATATGTTGCAAAGAATATAGTAGCTGCAGGACTTGCGAAAAAATGCGAGATTCAGTTATCTTATGCTATCGGTGTGGCTCATCCTACATCTATTTCCGTAGATACTTTCGGAACAGGAAAGATAAGTGACAGTGCGATAGTAGAGCTTATCAGAAAGCACTTTGATTTAAGACCTACTGCAATTATAAAGATGCTTGACCTTAGAAAACCGATATTTAAGCAGACTGCGGCATACGGACATTTTGGAAGAGATGATTTAATTCTTCCATGGGAAAGACTTGATAAGGTAGAAGAACTTAAGAAGGCTATCTGATGAAAATCGGCTCCGGTTTATTTTCGATATTTTGCCTTATAATAATCATACCGTCTATACTTCTCATATACAGTATGAATTATGATACCACGGGTAATATAGGTATCTGGCTTACCATTCTTGTAACCATAATAGATATTGTGGCGGTTGTTATGTGGATCTGGATCTATAAAAGGATTCTCGTTCCTTTGGATAAATTGCAAACAGCTACAAAGAAGATAGCAGATGGAGATTTGGATTATCAATTAGATGAAAGAGATTTTTCTGAGATTCCTTTTTTATTCAAGGATTTCGAGAGAATGAGAATCAAATTAAAGGAAGATGAAGAGGAAAAAAAACTTTCAGAAGATGCGGCAAAAGAGCTGGTAAGTAATATTTCTCATGATTTAAAGACACCGCTTACAGCAATAAGAGGATATGTGGAGGGAATACTTGACGGTGTTGCCTCCTCACCTCAAAAGACAAGAGATTACCTAAATACAATATATAATAAGACAAATGATATGACTTTGTTGATTGATGAGCTGCTGTATTATTCGCAGGTTGCAGAAAAATACATGTCATATAAATATGAAAAGATTTATGTAAAAGATTTTTTCGATGAATATGTAAAGGATTTGTATCTGGAACTTGAAACAATAAAAATCAAATTTGAGTATATAGTTAATGTAGGCAGAAGTACTGTTATAGATATGGATAAGGAACAGATAAAGAGGGCCTTAAACAATATTGTTTCAAATGCTGTGAAATATATGGACAAGGAAGAACCTGAAATTCATTTTAGAGTTACAGAAACTTCGGATGCAATAAACATACAAATCTCGGATAATGGCAGAGGAATAGATGAAAAGGATTTACCCCATATATTTGAGAGATTTTACAGAAGTGATGTGTCAAGAAATACTAAACTTGGAGGAAGCGGTATAGGTCTTTCTATTGTAAAAAAAGTAATAGAAAATCACGAGGGAAGTGTTGTAGCTATGTCTAAACCGGGTGTTGGAACAGAGGTTAGCATAGAGTTAAAGAAGTAGGAGATATAAAATGGGCAAAGTTCTTATAATAGAGGATGAAGTAAGTATAGCTGAGCTGGAAAGGGATTATTTGGAAATATCCGGCTTTGAGGTCGATATTTCAACTGACGGTAAAGAAGGACTTGGAAGAGCGTTAAATGAAGACTATGAGTTGGTATTACTGGATTTGATGCTGCCCGGAGTTGACGGATATGAGATATGTAAGCAGATAAGAGCTGTAAAAGAGATACCTATTATCATGGTCAGTGCAAAGAAGAATGATATTGACAAGATAAGAGGGCTTGGACTCGGAGCGGATGATTATATGACCAAGCCTTTTTCACCGAGTGAACTTGTGGCAAGGGTAAAGGCACATATTAACAGATATGATAGGTTGGCAGGTGTTTTAACAGCAAATAAGGACATTGTAGAAATTAGAGATTTGAAGATAGATGCAGGCTCCAGAAGAGTTTGGGGCTATGGAGATGAAAAAACATTGACTGCTAAGGAGTTTGATATACTCTACTTTCTTGCAAAGCATCCGAACAAGGTATATTCAAAAGAAGATTTGTTTAAAGAAGTATGGGGGCTTGAGTCAATGGGTGATATTTCAACAGTTACCGTACATATCAAAAATATCAGAGAAAAAATAGAGCAGGACAGTTCCAAACCTCAATTTATAGAAACTATTTGGGGTGTTGGATACAGATTTAGAGGATAAAGATAAGGGGCTGTGAAATAAGTCCCTAAAAGAAATAGGACCATTCGTTCATGCGAAAG
>CAKAQP010000272.1 GCA_916720285.1 uncultured Lachnoanaerobaculum sp.
CAAGTAATCCTATAGATCTTGAACAAAGAGAAGGCAGAATAAACAGGTTTAAATGTTTGGCGATAAGGCAGAATATAGCAGATAAATATGGTAAGAATACACAGTTTGAGAAAGATATATGGAAAGAACTGTTTGAAGCGGCAGTGAAAGAAAGGAAAGAGGGACAATCCGAACTTATTCCGTTTTGGTGCTTCGGAAAGAATCAGAGTATAAAAATTGAAAGACTTGTGCCTATGTATCCTTTGAGTAAGGATGAATTAAATTATGAGAGATTGATTAAAATACTTTCCTTATATAGATTGACTTTGGGGCAGCCAAGGCAGGAAGAGCTTTTAGAATATTTATTTAAAGAGTTTAGGGATACAAGCGAACTAAAGAAATTATTTATAGATTTGAGCCCGTTTTCTAAGGAGAAGAGACATTAACAATATCCTGACAAACACAAGGCACTTTGGCTTTGTGACTTTGTCAGGATATTTTGTTTAGAGGAGTGTGAGGCGGTATTATATCAACAATCTACATATGATATTTAATGCCTTTTTTAGTGAATACATGGTACTACCAAAGACGATGAATGTAAATAAAAATTGAATGAAAGCTTTTATGTATCTTGAAATAAAGATATTAAAAAAACAAACTTGTACTGGATGCGGATACAAGTATAAGTTATACTACTCAAAGTAAACTTAAGAAAGGAAAATGTATGGATACTAAATTTTCAATAGCATTACATATATTGGTATATATTGAGGAGACTGATAAAGTTGTTACCTCGGAGCTTTTGGCAAAGAGTGTTGGAACAAACGCCAGCCACATTAGAAAAATAATTACATTACTAAAGGATGCGGATATTATTGAGAGTCAGCAGGGAAAAAAGGGAATGAGCTTAAAAGTAAAATCAGATAAGCTTACATTAGACATAGTATATTTAGCGGTTTATCCGGAAAAAGATTTGCTGCATATTCATGATACGGCAAATAAAGAATGCCCGGTTGGAGCAAATATCAAAGAAGCTTTACTTCCGATATTTGAAGAGTCCGAGAAACAATTGCTTTTAAACTTAAAGAAAAAAACACTCAAGTCATTAATTGCAGATATGTATGAGAATTATAATAAGAAGAATAAGTAGAGGTAAAAAATGAGAGCGGTACAGGTAGAACAATATAATAAAGATAATATTTCAGTAAAATTGGTTGATATTAATATGCCTCTTATAGGAGAGAGAGATGTACTTGTAAGAGTATCGGCAGCGGGTGTAAATCCCCTTGATAATATGATCTCTCGCGGAGATGTAAAAATGATAGTACCATATAAATTACCTACTGTTGCAGGTAATGAATTTGTGGGAGTGGTTGAAAAAGTGGGAGCAAGAGCATCTAAATTCAAAGTTAATGATCGTGTTTTTGCAAGATTGCCACTTGATAGGATTGGAGCATTTGCAGAATATGTGGCTGTAAACGAAGATGCACTTGCAAAGGTACCCGGACATCTTTCAGATATAGAAGCAGCCGCAGTACCTTTAACGGCTCTTACTATAATGCAGGCCTTGGAGCTTATGAAGGCGGAAAAAGGGAAGAAGATCTTTATTTCAGGAGGTACAGGAAGTGTGGGTGCGATGGCTATTCCTATTGCCAAAGCAAAGGGACTTGAGGTCATCACCAACGGAAGTGCAGAAAATAAAGACAGAGTTTTAGAGCTTGGTGCAAGCAGATTTATAGATTACAAAATAGAAGATTATACCAAGACACTATCAAACATTGATTATGTACTGGATACTCTGGGTGGAAATGAAACCGAGAAGCAGATGCATATTCTAAAAAAAGGTGGAAAAATGGTTTCTCTTAGAGCAATGCCAAATGGGGCCTTCGCAAAGAGAATGAGACTCCCAATGTGGAAGCAGATAATTCTTGGCTTTGCAGGAAGTAAGTTTGATAAATTGGCAGGAAAATATGGGGTTTCGTATGACTTCATTTTTGTTGAATCAAACGGAGAGCAGTTACAGGAAGTAGCTGACTTATTTGATAAATTAAAAATAAAGCCGTCTATAGATACAGTATATACTTTGGAAGAGGTGAACTCGGCATTAGATAAGGTGGCAAATGGACGTTCAAAGGGTAAAACAGTTATTACTATGTAAGGAGATAAGATGCAATTTAAAGAAGTGGATAAATTAAATATAGATGTAAAGGAAGCTGTGAAAAAGCGTGTAAGTACAAGAAGTTTTGAAGCTAAGTCATTGAATAAAGATGACAAGAACAGACTTATGGAGATAAATAAGGTATTAACCAATCCTTTTGATGTTAATGTCAGAGTACAGTATATCAGTAAGGATTCAGGTGCTGACGGTGTTCAGCTGGGAACCTACGGGACTATTAAAGGTGCAAAAGATTACCTTGCTATAACAGTAAAAGATGAACCTTTTGCTATGGAGGCGGTAGGATATCAATTTGAAAATCTGATATTATATGCTACACAGATGGGAATCGGTACAGTTTGGCTCGCCGCTACATTTAGCAGAAAAGACTTTGAAAAGGCGATGGATATTGCTTCAGATGAGATATTTCCTTGTATCAGCCCTGTCGGATATCCTTCCGAAAAGAAATCGCTTATAGAAAAATTTACGAGAGTGGGACTTGGCTCAAAAAACAGAAAAGCTTGGGATAAAATATTTTTCTCAAATGATTTTGCTCATCCCTTATCAAAGGATGATGCAGGAGCATATGAGCAGGCACTGGAAATGCTTAGATTAGCTCCAAGTTCTACAAATGCTCAACCTTGGGCTGTAGTAAAGGAAGGAAACAAA
>CAKAQP010000273.1 GCA_916720285.1 uncultured Lachnoanaerobaculum sp.
CAGCCAAGACGATTACCCCGAATTTCTTCATAGGAAAACTCCTCTCTATAGTTGATACATCCTATTTATATCAATTATAAATATTTAAATCAAGTATATAGCCTTACATAAAGTAAAATATACTTGACATAATGTAATTATAGAGTTATATTGATGGTGTAAAACATATATGACATTTTGTCTGAAAGGAGTTTTTATGGAATATATTATGATTGGTTTATTTATTGTAGGTGTATTTGAAGTTTTGGCTTTTAATTCAAAAAAGTCGAAAGAAGAATATGATGAAAGGCAGTTGGCTGTTAGAGGACGCGGTTATGCTTATGCTTACTTTACCGTAATGATACTTTCACCTTTACATTTATTCACAAAAGATACCCTCTCATTGCCTGTTTCAAATGATCTTATAAGTGTTATAATACTTTTTATATCAGGTATTGTGCTGAATACTTATATTGTTTTTAATGACGCTTACGGCAGTTATAAAAGAAATAATTATAAAAAGCACTTTATCACCTATATAATTATATTTTTATTAAATGCCTACTACTTAATAAGGTCTGTAGCAGATCACACATTGTTTAAAGACGGAGTGTTACAGTTTAGAGAAGGTATAAATCTTATTGTAGCTGTTGCCTTCATTATTTTAATTTTAAACTTGGTAATAAAATTGGTGATAGACAGGTATAAAAAAGATGAGGAATAAGGGAGACTACAATCACACTATTTATAACAGCTTCAAACACTATATGCAAGCATATTACTTTACATAAAGTAAAATATATTTGATATGCAGTTTTTATACTACTATACTATAAATGTAAAATATATATGATATTATCTTTGAAAGGAGTTTTTATGAGTTCATATAAAATAGGAATTTTTACAGGATTTATAGTTGCTTTTATTTTCCTCTTTATTATTTCTTTTAAGAAAAAATGTATAAATGAATATGATGAGAGACAAATGATGATTAGGGGACGTGGCTACAGCTATGCTTTTTATGTAGTTCTTATACTCGGAATACTATATGGTATCTTTCAAGAAGATTTTCCACAAATCATTCCACCGGGTGTTGTAATAATTATTATATTGTTTTTATCCGTAACGGTACTATGTACTTATCTTATATTTAATGATGCATATTGGGGATATAAGTATCATAAGTTTAAAACATATTTTATATTCTATATTGCAATGTTTATAACTAATCTTATACAACCTGTTAAAGTACTAGCTGAAAATAGAATGTTTATAAATGGTATATTGCAATATACAGGTATATTACCTCTTATTGTATCAATATTTTTTCTATATATGGCAGTAATATTATCGATAAAGACTTTTATTGATAAGAAAAACAGAGATGCTGAGTAGGAGTACATATGAAAAACCTTAAATTAAAATCTGCCAGAGCCGCCAAAGATCTCTCCCAACAGCAGCTTGCAGATATAGTCGGTGTCAGCCGTCAAACAATAAATGCTATAGAAAAGGGAGACTACAATCCAACCATTCGTCTTTGTCTATCCATCTGCCACGCACTTGATAAGACTTTAGATGAATTGTTCTGGGAAGAAGAATAAGAGGGTGCTTGCCCTCTTATTTTTTAACCGACTTCCTCACCAATTTTATTTTATACATATCTCACCTTAGAACTCAGATAAGTCAACTTCATCTGATGTAATCCCGTCTTTAATATTTTCGACTGCTGTATCCATCATATGTAATGTATTTTCAGAAATTCTGAACGGCTCTCTAAGTTCACGAGGCTCAAGCAGTATTGTACCGTCTTCTTTCTCTTTAACATGGTAGTACTCAAATATACATCCTCTTAAAGTAATTCTTTTCTTTGAATCTAACTTTGCATCATATTCTCTTACACTTGTATTCATAAATCCCTCTAAAATAACTACCTGATTTTGTGGGAATTCCCACCTGTGTTTATAGAATAACATTATAATAAATCCCTGTCAATCTTCCCTACCACCTATTTTATCTCCATCCTACAAACAAATCCTGTATTTTCACCGTTAGTAAATCTTACCTTCCATCTATGATACCATGCTACCTTCTTAACTATCTTAAGTCCAAGTCCATGTTTTCCGACACTTTTACTCTCGGCATATGAACTTTGATTCAGTCTTTGCAAAATTTCAGCCTGTACTCCGCTTCCGCTATCTCCTATCTCCAAAACTGTTTTCTTATTTTCTTTATATAGATTTATATAGATGTTGCATCCGTCAGGATTGTGACAAAAAGCATTGTTCAAAAGATTTACAACGGCTCTTTCAAACAGTTCTTCGTTTAATAAAATTTCATATTTTTGCATTTCATCATCTATATTCAGTTCAAAATCATACTTAGACAATACATCAATATCGAGTGAATTTATTGTATTACTTACAATCTTTCTGATTAGTGTACTTAAGCAAACCTTCTTTTTTTCAAATCTTTTTGTACCGAAATCAAGCTTACTTGTAATATTTAAATTCTCTACCAGCGCTCTGATACGAAGCCCCTGACTTTCAATAATTTCAGACTTTCTTTTTATTTCATCAATACTGCTTTCTTTAGGAATCATTTGTGCATTACCTAAAATAACGGCAAGCGGTGTCCTGATATCATGAGAAACTCCGGCAATCCACTCTACCCTTTCTTCCTCTATTCTTCTTTGTCTTGCTTTATACATCCTTATTGAAATAAAGATAAATAAAATGATATTAAAAATAAATAATACAGGAGTTATTTCCAAGAATGTCAAAACATTATTTGCATCATATTCCAAAGTATATTTCCATATAT
>CAKAQP010000274.1 GCA_916720285.1 uncultured Lachnoanaerobaculum sp.
GCAAAAAAGCTTGAATCCGGTGAACATATAGTAATTCCAAGTCAGGATGAAGCCAAAAGTCTAAAGCCGATAGAGGTTGAAGATGCTCTAAACAGCAGTTCCCTTGTAAATATCAATAAGGCTTCAAAGGAAGAACTTATGAGTTTACCGGGTATCGGAGAGAGAAAAGCTGAAGCTATAATAAAGTATAGAAACTCTAAATCTTTTTCGAATATTGAAGATATAATGAATATATCGGGAATAAAAGAATCAGCATTTAATAAGATTAAAGATAAGATTTGTATAAATTAGGAGTAAATAATGAATAAAGCACTTGTTGTAGATGATGAAAAATTAATAGTCAAAGGAATTAAGTTTAGTTTGGAGCAGGACGGTTATGAGGTTGATGTAGCCTATGACGGCAGTGAAGCTTTAAAAATGGCTAAAGAGAAAGAATATGATATAGTGCTTTTGGATGTAATGTTGCCTGAGATGGACGGCATGGAAGTTTGTCAGGCTATCAGAGAATTTTCAGAGATGCCTATTATTATGTTGACTGCCAAGGGAACAGATATGGATAAGATTCTTGGGCTTGAGTATGGTGCAGATGATTATATAACAAAGCCTTTTAATATACTTGAGGTTAAGGCGAGAATAAAGGCAATTATAAGAAGAAATTCAAAGAAGTCTAAGGCCACACAAAAAAATGAGAGAATTATCGAAATTTCGGATCTTAAGCTTGATCTTGACAGCAGAAGGGTATTTGAAAAGGATAAGGAACTTAATCTTACGGCAAAGGAATTTGATATTCTTGAGCTTCTAACACAAAATCCTGATAAAGTATATTCCAGAGAGAAACTCTTAAGTATTGTATGGGGAAATAAGCTTCATGAAGCAGGTGATGTAAGAACTGTGGATGTACATGTGAGAAGGCTTAGAGAAAAGATTGAACCGAACCCAAGTGAGCCGAAGTATATTCATACTAAATGGGGCGTGGGATATTACTTTAAGGAATAGTTTATGAATATCAATATTGTGGTTGTCGGAAGTATCAAAGAGAAGTTTTTCAAAGACGCTATAGACGAATACTCAAAAAGGCTTTCAAGATATGCAAAGCTAAACATAATAGAATTAAAGGATGAGAAAACTCCTGCAAATGCAAGTTTACTTGAGGAAGAAAAAATCAAGGAAGTTGAAGCTGAAAGGATTTTATCAAAGCTTTCAAACAGCTATGTTGTTGCACTTGCAATAGACGGTAAGAAATATTCTTCAGAAGATTTTTCTAAGCGAATGGAAAAATATGATATTTTATCAAAAGGAAATCTGGCATTTGTAATCGGAGGATCTTTGGGACTTCATAAAACTGTGCTTGACAGAGCTGATGAAAAACTTAGCTTTTCAGAGATGACTTTTCCACATCAGCTTATGAGAGTAATTTTGCTTGAACAAATTTACAGAGCATACAGGATCAGATATAATGAACCGTATCATAAATGAGGGCAGTGCCCTCATTTTGGTTTTTCTTATAAAATCATCAGCCTTGAAAATAATTTTTTGATAGTATATACTATTCTGGAAAACTAGGAGGAAATATGGTTAATTTGTACAATGAGGGAGCTTACCTTATTAACGGTAAGACTCTTATAGAAGAAAATGATATAGATAAATTAAAAGCTGTTACAGGCAAAGATATAGATAAAGAAGAAGCCAGAAAGGGAAGTATAGCTTACAATATACTTGAAAAACATAATACTTCAGGAAATATGAATAAGCTCAGACTGAAGTTTGATGCAATGGCTTCACATGATATTACCTTTGTTGGAATAATACAGACCGCAAAAGCAAGCGGTATGGAAAAATTTCCTATATCCTATGTTTTGACAAACTGTCACAATTCACTTTGTGCAGTTGGAGGAACTATAAATGAAGATGATCATATGTTCGGTCTCTCCGCCGCAAAAAAATATGGAGGAATATATGTACCACCTCATATTGCGGTAATACATCAGTATATGAGAGAGGCGTTTGCAGGTTGTGGAAAGATGATACTGGGATCGGATTCACACACCAGATACGGAGCGCTTGGAACAATGGCTATCGGTGAAGGCGGTGGTGAGCTTGTAAAGCAGCTTTTACAGGATACTTATGATGTAAACAGACCTGAAATAATTGCAATCTATCTTGAGGGAGCACCTAAGGCAGGTGTAGGACCGCAGGATATCGCACTTGCAATAATAGGTAAGGTATTTAAAAACGGATATGTAAAGAATAAGATAATGGAGTTTGTAGGACCGGGAATCGCATCTATGACTACTGATTACAGAAACGGTGTGGATGTTATGACTACAGAGACTACCTGCCTTTCCTCTGTTTGGGAAACTGATGAGGATACAAAGAAATTCCTTACTGTTCATGGAAGAGCTGAGGATTATAAGGAGTTAAAACCTGCCGATATTACATACTATGACGGTGTTGTTCATGTAGATTTGTCCACAATTAAGCCTATGATTGCACTTCCATTCCACCCAAGTAATGTATATGAAATAGATTTCCTTAATGAGAATTTAAAAGATCTTCTTCATGAAGTGGAACTTGAGGCGATAAAGATAGGTGGAGAAGCCGGAAAGGGGCTCAGACTTTTAGATAAGATAGAAAACGGAAAGCTTAGAGTTTCACAGGGTATTATAGCAGGTTGTGCAGGCGGAACATATTCAAATGTAATGGAAGCCGCACATATACTTAAAGGACACAGTACCGGATTTGATGAGTTTAACTTAAATGT
>CAKAQP010000275.1 GCA_916720285.1 uncultured Lachnoanaerobaculum sp.
TCTATAGCCTGCTGCGAACAATTTTTGTTTGTTTTTAAGTTCTCCGACTTTTTTATGTACCTTTTCTTCCATATCGAACTCATAGAGCTTATTAAGCCCAATCTCCCCATTTTCATAGGGCAAAACCTCCAAAATCTCAAGCATTCTTCTTTCTCCCTCTCTGAGTCTGCCAAGATGTATAAGTATATCAAGCGCACTTGCTATCTGCGATCTGATAGCCGCCAGCGGCAGATCCGCACCGCTTAGCACCATGGTTTCAAGTCTTGAGAGCATATCCTTTGCGCTGTTACCATGTCCTGTACTGAGTGAACCGTCATGTCCGGTATTCATAGCCTGCAGCATATCAAGCGCCTCTCTTCCTCTGACTTCTCCGACTATTATCCTGTCGGGATTCATTCTAAGCGATGCCCTTATAAGATCACCTATACCGATACTTCCGTCACCGCTTAAAGTCGCATTTTTTGTCTCAAGCCTTACTATATTTTTTATATGCATCAGCTGTAATTCCGCCGAGTCCTCTATTGTAATAACTCTTTCCCCCTTAGGTATATAGCTTGAGAGTGCATTTAAAAATGTTGTTTTTCCCGAGTTTGTACCGCCTGAAATAAAAATATTATATCCTGAGCAAACCAGCATCTCCAAAAAATTTGCACATTCTTCAGATATTGTTCCGTTTGATATCATTCTCTCCATACTGATAACTTCCGGAAACTTTCTGATTGTAATAATCGGACCGTCAAGAGATATTGGAGGCAATACAATATGTACTCTTGAACCGTCTGAGAGTCTGGCATCTGCAATAGGTGAAGACACATTTACAACTCTGTTTACCTTACTTACAATCTGCTGAATCATATCTTCCAAAACCTCATTACTCACAAAGCTCTTATCCCATTTCATGACTTTTCCACATTTTTCCACAAATATATCATCTTTTCCGTTTACCATTATCTCTGTAATGTCTTTGGAATCCAATAACTCCTGCAGTATATCCAGCCTTCTGAACGAATCAAAAAGAGAATTTCTTATATTCATTTTCTCTTCAAGAGGAATATAAAAAGAATGTTCCTTATGTACTATTTCACGATCTATAATTTCATATAATTCTTCATCTTCTATATTTCTAAGGTCTGAGAGCTCATCTCTTATTTCTCTCTTAAGTTGCTCATAAATACTTTCACCTTGATTTGCGCTCTCATCTTCACGTTTAACCACCTGTATTCTGAAAATCTCATCATCTGTTATTTTTTTGTTTAACAAAAGCACCTCCATAATATAAAGCCTGCCAAAAAATATGGAGAAACAGGTATCAAATGCTTGTCACTTTTTCTGTATTCATAATATTTTTCAATTCTTCCGGTAGCAAGTACTCTCATACAATAGTTTATAAGCATTGTAATTCTGATTGTTAACTGATTACTGAAAATCATATAAAGTAACGCACCGGTGCCTGCCAGCACCAATGCTATAACAGTTACATTTACTCCGTCATATGTACCTAAAAATCCTATAACCAAAGAAAACAACTTTATATCTCCGGCTCCAAAAAATCTAAGCCTGTAAAGAATTGAAAATAATATAATTGAAATAAAAACTCTGAATACAAACTCCAAATGTAATATATATACTCCGGTAAGAAAATATCCTAAAATAATAATATTCGGAACCTTCTTCCAAAGTATATCTGTCATTGCCGCAGCAAATAACATACTGCCCACTATATAATAAATCATAGGCCCTCAGCTGTCTTTGAAACCTGTAAAAAATATTCACGCCGCTTTAATCTTGTAAAATTAAATATATCTGCCAAAATATCCTCCTTCGGCAATCTCATCTCATATATTTTGTGAATGATCTCAGCATATCCGTTTCGCTCCAGAAGTGATTTAAATTCACTTATCTTTGTCATCTCCGGACTGTTATTCTCTCCAATCACCGGGCAGAATATCTTTTCACACATATCCAAAATCTGCATGGATCTGCGACCTATACTTCCAAAGTCGATTACAATAATTTCAAACAGATTTGCCGAAAGAATATCATTCATAAATTTTGTAAGTTCATTATCGGATAAATAAAACAAGTCTTCGTTGTACCTTGCGGGTAGAACAATATTCAGATCCTCAACTCTGCTGATACATTCTCCCAGTTTTGCAAAATTTAAATCTCCTGTTTTATAACCGTAAAAAACATCAGACAGGTCTCTACTGTTTTCTTTTCTCAAAACAGAAAACAAAGAATCATATTCATCAAAGGAAATAAGCAAAGAACTGTTTTCCTGCGAACGGAAGTAAGAATGAAATGCCACCGAAAGACTTGTTCTGCCGCATCTGTTTATCGGAGAATAAACACCGTAGACTTTTGTATTTTTATTACCTGCAGTAAGTCCGAAAGAATTATTACCCGAAAAAAATCCGAGCAGTTCATCAACTATTATATGTACACCGCAAAATTTGAATATTGAACAGAAAAGTTCTGAAGAACCGGTATATTTAGACTCTACCATCGCATCATCTGACAGGAGAACGACCGGAAGGCCTGTATCTATACATTCATCCACATTGTCAATATCTGTGATAAATGCCACTACCTCCATAGAAGAGCTTTCATTACTGTACATTTGGAATGAAGTATAAGCGACCGCTTTGAAAGGAATCCTATCCTCCTTAGAAAGAAAATCAGATAATTTTAAGGCAAAGCGTATATCCGTATCAATCACCGCTATAATATGCCTCATAAAAC
>CAKAQP010000276.1 GCA_916720285.1 uncultured Lachnoanaerobaculum sp.
AACTGAGGCTGCAAAAACTGAAGAGACTGTGGAGAAATTGGAGAATTAATATAATATGGGGGGATAATTTATGAATAGGGATAAGGAAAATGTAAAGTATTTAAAACTTCTGAAACAAAATTATTCGTCAAGTCAGGCGGTTATAAGAGAGATTATAAATCTGTCTGCAATAACAAATCTGCCTAAGGGTACAGAGTTCTTTTTAAGTGATATACATGGAGAATATGAAGCTTTTTTGCATATAATGAATAATTGCTCAGGAGTAATAAAAGAAAAAGTTGATATTATATTCGGAGAAACATTGTCAGAGTTTGACAGGCAGGAACTATGTACTCTCATATATTATCCAAGAGAGAAAATGACTATGCTTGCAGAAATTGACAGAATAGATAATGACTGGTATTCGATGACGCTGAATTATCTTATAATGCTTGCAAAGTTATTATCATCCAAATATACGAGATCAAAAGTTAGAAAGGCTTTGCCGGAAGATTATGCATATATCATTGATGAGCTTTTGCATGCACAAAAAAATGAAGACACAAATAAAGTAAGCTATCACAGACATATATTGCAGACCATTATAGATCTTGATGATGCCGATGAATTTATAATCGCACTTTCTACACTTATAAAAAGGCTTGCAGTCGATCATCTTCATATAGTAGGTGATATTTTTGACCGTGGCGGTAATGCGGACAAGATAATAGACTTACTTATGAATTATCATTCTCTTGATATTGAGTGGGGAAATCATGATATTCTTTGGATGGGTGCCGCATGTGGAAATGATGCATGTATTTGTAATGTTATCAGGAATAATTTAAAGTACGGAAATGTAGAAATTCTTGAGAACGCTTACGGTATCAGTCTAAGACATCTTATGCTTTTCGGAATGTCAAAGTACGGTATTGAAGACGCAATACAGGCTGCACTTGCCGCAATAAAAGTGATACTTTTTAAGCTGGAAGGACAACTTATAAAAAGGCATCCTGAATATGGTATGGATGACAGGCTGCTTTTAGAGCATATAGACCTTGATGAAGGATTTGTAACTGTTAACGGAGTTAAGGCAAAAATGAAGACAAATATATTCCCGACATTAAATAAGGAAAATCCTTATGAACTTACTGTCGAGGAAAATGAAATTATGCTGAAGCTCCATAGAAGTTTTGTATCAGGTCAGAGATTAAATAATCATATAAAGTTTTTATATGATAAAGGCGGAATGTACAATGTTTACAACAGGAATCTTATATATCACGGTTGTGTTCCTGTAGATGAAAACGGAATATTTGATATGCTTTGTATAAACGGCAAATGCTATCATGGAAAAGCATTGTTTGATATATGCGATGAAAAAGCCAGAGCCGCCTATACGGATAATCCGAGTCAGGATGATGTTGATTTTATGTGGTTTTTATGGGGCGGTGAAAAATCTCCCTTATGCGGTAGAAAAGTAAAAACTTTTGAGCGTGATTATATTGAAGATAAGAGCTTTTGGAAGGAAAAATCAAATCCATATTACAGCAAGTACTATGATGAAAGCTTTTGCATTCAGATTTTACACGAGTTCGGTCTTTATGATATACATTCACATATTATAAACGGACATACACCGGTTCATGCGATTGACGGTGAACATCCTGTGCGTGCAAATGAAAGATTGTTTGTAATAGACGGAGGATTCTGCCGATCTATGAATAAAACTACGGGAATTGCAGGATATACTTTGATATTTAATTCTCACGGACTGAGACTGAAAGCGCATACACCTTTTACTTCGGTAGAAGATGTCTTGATAAACAACACCGACATTAAATCCGAATCTGAGATAGTTGAAAAGGATGTATATCGAATGTTTGTAAAGGATACGGATATAGGAAAGAAATTACTTGAAGATATTGCTGATTTAAAAATGTTATTGGATAATTACAGGAAATTGTAAGATAAAAAGTATGTAAGCCTAAAAGCTGAAAGCTTACATACTTTTTGATTTTTTAAACAAATTTAACGGAAAGATGGTGAGATATGAGTACTGATACGGGCAAACACAGAAAAAGGAATTACAGCCTTGATGTATTTAAAGGTGTATTGATTTTTCTTGTGGTATTCGGACATTTTCTTCTGCCTGTAAAAGAAAGAGAATATGCTCTTTTTAATAAACTTTTTTTCTTTATTTACAGCTTTCATATGCCTGCATTTATATTTTTATCCGGATATCTTTATTATGATTCATGGAAAAGGAAGGGGACAAAATTAAAATCTGTTATTCCTCTTATAATGTTATTTTTAATGATGAAGATATTATTGCATATAAGTGATATGTTATTTTATGGAGACAGGAATATAATTCCTGATTTTTTACATGAATCATCTACACCTTGGTATATATCGGCGCTTATTTTTTTTAGATTGTCACTATATCCTTTGGAGTTATTTTTGAAGCTGAATAAGAAAAAATTAACTTATGATGCTGTTACAATATATGTAACGGTATTGACGGTGTTTTTTACATTTTTTTCAATGCTTAACATGAATTGGCAGGTGAGAATAGATGATTTTTTATCTTTAGACAGGGTAGTATCTTTTGCTCCGTATTTTTATATCGGCATATTGTATAAAAAATACTCATCTGTAAGTAAAACTTCGATTTTTGAAGAGATAAATATGCGTTTTTTTGCAATAGGTGCTTTTTGTGTATTGGGCTTTTTTGTTTTATTTAAATATGTCAGA
>CAKAQP010000277.1 GCA_916720285.1 uncultured Lachnoanaerobaculum sp.
GAACTATCTTGTTCAAATCACCTACTATACCGTAGTCTGCAACACTGAAGATAGGCGCATTCTCATCCTTATTGATAGCGATGATAATATCACTTTCTTCCATACCTGCCAAATGCTGTATAGCACCTGAAATACCTATTGCAAAATAAAGATGTGGACGAACTGTTTTTCCTGTCTGCCCTACCTGAATATCCTTTGACATCCAACCTGCATCAACTACAGCTCTTGAACAGCTTACAGTACCGTGAAGTGCATCTGCCAAATCCTTAAGTACCTTAAAGTTCTCTGCCGAACCTACACCTCTACCTCCTGATACCAAAATCTTTGCAGCCATGATATCCTCTGTTGTCTTGGCATTCTTTACTATCTCTAAGATCTCAACATATTTGCTGTTCTCTTCAAGCTTGGCATCAAAGTCTATTACCTGTGCTTTTGCACCTGCCACTCTTTCCTTCTTTTGCATAACACCCGGACGAACTGTTGCCATCTGCGGTCTGTTCTCAGGGCATGCAATAGTAGCTATGGTATTTCCACCAAATGCAGGTCTTGTCATAAGAAGCTGATTATGCTTCTGCTCTCTTCCTGCAATAGCCACTAAAGGATAATCACCGATCTCAAGCTGTGTACAGTCTGCTGTAAGTCCTGTTCCGACTCTTGCTGAAACTCTAGGTCCTAAATCTCTACCTATAGCTGTTGCACCGATAATAAATATTTCAGGCTTAAACTCGTTTATAACCGCTGCAAGTGCCTGTGTATACGGCTCTGTACGGTACTCTTTAAGTTTAGGATCATCTACAACTATTATCTTATCTGCACCGTGCTCGGCGAGTTCTTCAACCAGTCCCTTTATATCAGATCCAAGTAATACTGCTGTAACTTCTGTATTGAGATCAGCAGCCAAATCCTTACCTTTTCCTATAAGTTCAAGGGAAATACCGCTCAATTTGCCGTCTACCTGCTGGGCAAATGTAAACACTCCCCTGTATTCTTCTGTATTTTGTCTCATAAACGACTCCTTTTTAGATGATATGTGTTTCTTTTAACTTGCCTATGATGTAGTCAACAGACTCTGATGCACCAAGATTTACTTGCTCTCCTGCACCCTTTCTTACCTTATCGGATGCTTTTGCAATCTGTGTCGGTGAACCCTTAAGACCGATATTTGAATCATCTACACCTACAAGGTCCGCTCTTGAGAATACAGTTACTTCCTTGTCATAAGCATCAAAAATACCACCCGGAGTCATATATCTTGGCTCATTAAGCTCTGATAAAGCTGTAATAAGTACAGGCATTTTTGCTTTTAAAACATGATATCTGTCATCAAACTGACGCTCTACCACAACACTGTCTCCATCAATCTCTATCTTTTGTGCATAGCTGATAACAGGTAAATCAAGATGTTCTGAAATCTGTGGTCCTACCTGCGCCGTATCTCCGTCTATAGCCTGACGACCCGTAATAATAAGATCATATTCAAGCTTTCTGAGTGCTCCCGCTATAGTCTGTGATGTAGCCCATGTATCGGCTCCTCCAAGTACTCTGTCTGTTATAAGCACAGCCCTGTCGGCTCCCATTGCCATAGCTTCTCTAAGCACTTCATCAGCCTTTGGAAGTCCCATAGTAACCACTGTAACTTCTGCACCGTATTTATCTTTAAGTCTAAGAGCAGCCTCAAGACCCGCCTTATCATCCGGGTTCATAATTGTAAGCATAGCTCCTCTGTTTAATGTGCCGTCAGGGTTAAAAACAACACCGCCCTTTGTATCCGGCACTTGTTTAATACAAACAACTATCTTCATGACATCCTCCATTCGTAATAGCACAATTATTTAAGCAATGCGCCTGAAATTACCATTCTTTGTACTTCGCTTGTACCTTCGTATACTTCTGTAATCTTCGCATCACGCATCATTCTTTCAATTTCGTATTCTCTTGTATATCCATATCCACCGTGAAGCTGTACTGCCTTTGTGGTAACTTCCATTGCCACTTCTGCAGCATAAAGCTTAGCCATAGCCGCTTCCTCCGAATATGTCTTCTGTGTTGCCTTAGCCATAGCTGCTCTATATACAAGCATCTGTGCCGCCTTTACTTTGGTTGCCATATTTGCAAGTTCAAACTGAGTATTCTGGAATGCACCGATAGTTCTTCCGAACTGCTTTCTCTCTTTTACATAGTTTATAGTTCTCTCAAGTGCTCCCTCAGCAATACCAAGCGCCTGTGCGGCAATACCGATACGACCACCGTCTAGAGTGTGCATTGCAATACCGAATCCCTTACCTGCAGGACCGAGCATATTTTCCTTCGGAACTCTGCAATCTGTAAATATAAGCTCATAAGTAGATGAACCTCTGATACCCATCTTCTTTTCCTTTGTTCCGAATCCGAATCCCGGTGTATCCTTCTCAACTATAAATGCGGAGAAAATCTTCTTCTGTCTTCCCTTTGCATCCACCTTTATTTCTGTACATGCAATTACAACATAGATATCCGCTTCTTTACCGTTTGTAATAAAAATCTTTGAACCGTTCAGTACATACTCGTCACCGTCAAGCACAGCCTTTGTAACCGCACCCTGTGCATCCGTACCTGCATTAGGCTCTGTAAGTGCGAAAGCGCCAAGTTTCTCTCCCTTTGCCAAAGGAACAAGATATTTTTCCTTCTGCTCAGGTGTACCGTACATAGCGATAGGATCTGCACAAAGTGATGTATGAGCGGAAACAA
>CAKAQP010000278.1 GCA_916720285.1 uncultured Lachnoanaerobaculum sp.
TCTTCATCATTATCCTTAAATATACTGTATATACACTCTGGAATAGTATAACTCCCTTTTCTATGCTGATAGATTTCTTTCTGAATATCTTTTAAATCTTCCATTGTCTTTGTTTCATTATTATTGATATCGCTATCGAGTTCTTGTAATTTACTTATATCTTTATTCAACCTCTTTATTGTATCTAATAACCATTTTAGCATCGGAGCAATAAATGTCACTCTCCATAACAGTTCTATAATTCTTTCATTTTTCCACAATCCCATTGCCACGATTACAGCAACTAGAATTATAAATAAAGCTATACTTGCAAATTTCAATCTTTTTCTAAGTCCAATATCCCATCCCAAATTTTCTCTTTGACACGCCAAAATTCCATCTATGGTGGTTTTTTTATCAATGACAGGTGTATACCAATCTTTCAGTTGTTTTTTTCCTGTTGATTGCTCAAAATTTTCTTTGAATGAATTGCTATCTCATGATCAACATTTTTATCTCTTCCAAAGATTCTTTTATCCCACTGCATCTCATAAACATATACATCAAATTTTTGTTGAATAAATGCCGCTAATTGTTTCTTTTCTTCAATATATTTATCAATAACAAAACTGAAAACCATGCTAACTATAGACAATATATATGATGCATATCTCCACTCAGTGTTTTCTTGAATGAACAAAATAATTATAGCTAATGCAAACGGTATCCACACCGATAATAACACTGAAACAGCATTATATTTCTTTGCATCTCTATACAGTTGTCTTTGTGCTGCCAACATAGCAATTGAATTATCTTCATTTTGTCTCGTTACAATTCCATTAGACATTACAATCCTCCTATCACTTCTTTAATCTCACTCATTGCACACGAGGGATATTTTTCTTCATCTTTTATAGATTCCTGCATAGTATATATCGCCTTGTCCAATCTTTCCTTTTGGTAATTGTACGTAGACAGTCTATACAATTCATTCATGCCTATCAATAAGTACTTTTTCAAATAATATCCTTGTATAATTGTATAATTTCAAATTTGATATTCAACAGTTGGTTATGATTATCGAATCTTTGAAGTTGAATATTTTGCTTCCACACCCCTTCTCGCTCTATCCAAATATATTTGATGATTTGCACCGTCATTATACATTACAAGCATAATATCCACATCTATTATATAATAATCTAATTGTGGAAGATTAGTATCTCGTTGATACGAACCAAATGCTTCTATTTCTTTCAGATCAATAGATTCATACTTACTAAAATAATCTCTCATTCTATCTTTAAATGTATTTAAAAACACATGTATAGATTCTTTTTTAATGTCTTTAATTATCAAATTCGAAGCAGTTTCTTCCAAATATGAATTAATTGACATTTTTCTCTTCCTCTCTGTTCATGTGCCTTACTCACCTGTATATTCTGGAAAATCATTTCCCAACACTTCTCTCCATTTCATAATAGCACTCTTTTGATCTTTATCATTGAGTTCCTTATTTGAAGCTTCTACAGCCTTATTATATGCATTTGTCAAAGCATCACTTATTTTGCATCTATCCTCCCAACAAAAGGAGTTCAAATTTCCTTGTATATCTTTAGGATCGTCTACATCTGATAATATGGCCGAAGATAAATACTTCAATAAATCTCTGAATTCCAAATCTATCCACCATTTTCCAGATGCTTCTTTGCTTTCATATTTCTGAAGAATCATACATTCCAACAAATATGAGCCTATTCTAATAGTAACTTTTCTATTATTCCAATATTTTGCAAGTCTAATCAGTTCGAGTAATTTTCCATTATGCTTTTGATTTATATCTGTAATACGTTCATTATCTATCCTCGGATCAGTCTTTTTCCAATTTCCAAGACCATCTGGTATCAAATAGAAATCTGTATCTGTATAAAAACAAGGAACAATGTCAAAATTCCATGTATATGATTTTAATTGAAGTGTGGCTGCCTCAAGATTTTTATGCATTTCAGCTTTGCTGTAATCTTGTAAGTCTGATAATTTAGTAATAAAGCGATTAATCACTTTCGTAGAATTCAAGTAATTTGTATTATCTGTCATTAATCCATTTTTAGAATCAGAATCACTACCATTTATATAAAATACATCTCCCGATTGCGTATATGTTCGTGTTCCTTCTCCCGACAAGCATAACATCAAATCTATGTCATCAATCGGTCTAATTTTTGTACGGCGCTCAAATGAGCCAAATCTTAAGATTTTATCTTTATAGACTACAAAAAAATCTATATCACAACTAAACCCTTTTATATTATCAATCAAATTATCCCTACTCAAACGAGCTGCTTTTGTTTTTTCTTGATCAATATTAACCTTTTCTTTCATAAATTCTGCAAATGCATTATTCACTGTTATCGCCATATTTATTTCCATTCCTTTCACTTTACTCAAGGCACAAAACATTATGAAAATGTTTCCTTGAGCTTATTTTTTATTTATAATTCTTTTTGTAGGGAACTCGGTATACTACAAATCACGGTGAGGTGAGTGGGCTGTCCGGCTTGCCGGATGACCGCATAATTATATGTGTGGTTCGCCTTTTCAAGCACAAATAAGTGTGTCATGGAACACGTAATCTTATCTTTGTATAAACAATCTCGTTTATAGCTTAGGCGTTCAGTCAATGCCGTCTCTCCCTATAATCTCTAATGAATCTTCTGA
>CAKAQP010000279.1 GCA_916720285.1 uncultured Lachnoanaerobaculum sp.
GATCATCTTTTAAATCTTTTAACAGTTCAACTATTTCTTTATCTGTTTCTAAGCTGAAGAGTTCCCCTGCCAAATACGCCGATCTTTCATCTCTATACTCGGCTCCTGCACTTGGTGCAACTGTCTGCTTATCTATTCCGATAATATTTAATGCCATTTGGTATGCAGAACATTTAAATAACCAGTCCTGATACTTTTTTAATTTTTCTTTTGTAGTCATATTTTCCTTTCGTAATTTTATAATTTACTTTTCCAATGCCTGCTCTATATCAGCTATTAAGTCACGGACATCTTCTATTCCGACAGACATTCTGATAAGGTCAGGTGATACTCCTGCCGCTTTAAGTTCATCATCATTCATCTGTCTATGTGTTGTAGATGCAGGATGAAGTACACAGGTTCTTGCATCTGCCACATGAGTAACGATTGCAATAAGCTCCAAAGAGTCCATAAACTTAACTGCCGCTTCTCTGCCCCCTGCGATTCCGAATGATATAACACCACATGAGCCGTTTGGAAGATATTTTTTAGCCAACTCATGCTGACTGTCATTCTCAAGTCCTGAGAATGATACCCATGATATCTTAGGATGTTTTTCAAGATGCTTTGCAATAGCAAGTGCATTCTCAAAATGTCTCGGCATTCTTAAATGCAATGTTTCAAGTCCAACTCCAAGATAGAATGAATTTTGTGGTGAAGGAATCGCTCCGAGGTCACGCATAAGATTTGTTGTCATCTTTGTAATGTATGCCCCCTTGCCGAAACTTTCTGTATACACTATTCCGTGGTAAGTTTCATCAGGAGTTGTAAGCCCTTTATATTTATCTTTATACTTAGTCCAATCAAAGTTACCCGAGTCTACCACAACACCGCCAAGTGCATTGGCAGTACCGTTCATATACTTTGATGTTGAATGTGTTACGATATCAACTCCCCATTCAAAAGGTCTGCAAAAAATCGGTGTAGGGAATGTATTATCAACTATAAGCGGTACACCATGCTCATGTGCAGCTTTTGCAAACTTTTCAATATCCAAAATTCTAAGTGCCGGATTTGCTATGGTCTCGCCAAATACAAGCTTTGTATTCGGCTTAAACTTAGTAGCAAGTTCCTCCGCTGGAATATCAGGATCCACAAATGTAGACTCGATACCCATATTTTTCATTGTATTGGCTATAAGGTTATATGTTCCTCCGTAGATAGCTGAAGAAGCTATAACATGATCCCCTGCACCTGCTATATTAAGTATCGCATAAAAGTTTGCCGCCTGACCTGAAGATGTAAGTATAGCCGCTACACCACCCTCAAGTTGACAAATCTTTCTCGCTACGGCATCGTTCGTAGGATTTGCAAGTCTTGAATAAAAATATCCGGTATCCTTTAAGTCAAACAGATCTCCCATCTGCTGTGAAGACTCATACTTAAAGGTTGTAGATTGCACTATAGGAAGCACTCTCGGCTCACCGTTTTTAGGCTCATAACCGCCCTGTACACATATTGTATTTATATTGTATTTTGACATAGTATATTCTCCTTTATTCCAGTTAGTATATAGTATATTTTTTATTCTTAAATTGTCAAGGTAAGTACAAATCATCTGCAACTATTTCATTTAACTCCTCATCAGAAATATCTTCAATTTCGGCAAGTCTATTAGCTTGATTCGTATATGTCTGTTCAAAAATATTTCTCATCTCTCTTCCATTAGCAAAATTCTCAGGTTTGTTTTGACATAATTTATGTAAATAATTTTTTAAAGTATTTTTTGCTTCTTCAGTGAGCCACATTCCATATCTATTACATGATGAGCAAAATATTTCAAATAATTCATCTTCCGAATAATCTTCGAAGAAAATGTTTTTATTAAATCTGGATTTTAATCCGGGATTTGAATCAAGAAATTTCTTCATAGGCTCCGGATATCCTGCAACAATAACTACAAAGCTGTCCCTATTATCTTCCATTTCTTTAAGTATCGTGTCAATGGCCTCTTGACCAAAATCATTTCCACCCTTTGCAAGAGTATAAGCTTCATCAATAAAAAGAATACCACCCATTGCCTCTTCTATTTTTTCTTTTGTTTTTATAGCTGTCTGCCCAACATATCCTGCTACCAATTCAGCACGATCAACTTCAACAAGCTGCCCTTTTTTTAGCACACCCATTTTCTTGTATATCTTGGAAAGCAATCTTGCAACTGTTGTTTTTCCTGTTCCGGGATTCCCCAGAAAGACAAGGTGCATCGATATATCTGCCGTCTTATATCCTCTTTCTTCCCTGATTTTTTTTACTTTAATTAAATTGATTAAAGAACTGACTTCATTTTTTACAGATTCAAGCCCAATTAAAGAATTTATCTGTTTAATAAGCTCTTCCGGTGTTTCTTCTTCTACTCCAACTTTTATACTCTCTATCTGAGAAATATCAGAACTATTTTTTATATTATCACTTTTATTCCTGAACTCATTTGATTTTATATCGTTAAGTTCATTTTTTTTATTCGAAGATACAACTTCCTGCATGGACTTTATAATTTCGATAAAAACGGATGAATCAATATCATTACGATCTTTTTTACTTAATAAATAGTATTTTCCAAGTACGCTAAAAGCTGAAATATATATTTCAGTAATATTTAATATTTTATTTTTTGAGACAGTATTATCAAGAATACATATGTCTGAAAGTGCTATTGGAAA
>CAKAQP010000280.1 GCA_916720285.1 uncultured Lachnoanaerobaculum sp.
TATTAAAATAGCATAAAGAATGTACAATATTTTGCACATTAAAATTATATTCCGACAGATAATAACGCTTTAAACATAAAAAAAAACTCCAAACGATTACTTATCGAATGGAGTCTTTATTACTCTGTTATTTATTATATTATTTTAACTGCTTCGCATGCTCTTTTATTACAATAATAAACCTTTCACCGTATTTACCGTATTTATTTTCTCCGACGCCTGAGACATTTAACATATCGGATTTTGTAGTAGGCATCTTTGCGCACATATCAATTAAGGTCTTATCATTAAAAACAATATATGGAGGCATCTTCTCTTCTCTAGCAATTTCAAGTCTCAACTCTTTTAATTTATCAAAGAGTTTGAATCCTGAAGAAGTAAGTGAATCCATTCCCTTTATATTCTTCTTAGGCTTTAACTTCCTATTTGTAACCTTATCTTCATCGGTTATCTTTACCAAGACCTTAGTATCTTTTAGCTTTAGTTTACTTATATCCCCAAGCTTTAAAACTTGATATTCTCCTGTAGTAATATATCCTTCAAGTAAAAGTTCTTCGATAAGTCTTCTTAGCAGATTTTTATTTGATGATTCCAAAACTCCATAGGATTTATATTCAGTTGCTCCTATTTCAGTAAGCCTTGCAGTCTTTGCTCCAAGCACTGTATCCATTATTATATTCTTACCATATCTGCCACGAGACTCATATATACAATTTATTATCTTTTTAGCCTCTTCTGTCATATCCAGAGTTTCAAATTGTCGTATACAATTACCGCAATCATCACATGGCTTTTTAGGATCTTCTCCAAAGTATTTTAAAATATAATTGCGCAGACATTCCGTAGTATAGCAATATCCCTCCATTATCTGAAGTCTTTTAATATCCCTCTCTCTGATTGTCATTGCATCTATCGGATCAATATCACTAAAATCCTTATGTTCCAGCAAAAATCTGTTAATTATAATATCCTGAGGTGAAAATAGTAATATACATTCAGAATTCAAACCGTCTCTACCGGCTCTTCCCGCTTCCTGATAATAGTTTTCCATACTTGAGGGCATATTGTAGTGAATGACAAATCTGACATTTGATTTATCAATTCCCATTCCGAAAGCGTTTGTTGCTATTACGATACTTGTGTAGTCAAATACAAAATCATTCTGCATTTGCTTTCTCTCTTCATTACTCATTCCCGCATGATATTTGCCAACCGAAATATGTTGCTTTCTTAAAAGAGTATAAAGGCTGTCAACATTTTTTCTTGTGGCACAGTATATAATACCACTTTCACCTCTATGCCTTTCTATAAAATCAAGTATAAACCGTTCCTTATTCTGTGGCTTATCTACCTGAAAGAATAAATTTTCTCTGTCAAAGCCTGTTACAAGAAAATATGGATTATTAAGTCCCAATGAGCAGATAATATCTTCTCGAACATTCTGAGTGGCAGTTGCTGTAAAAGCACTTATAATTGGGCGTTTGTCCAATATATTTATAAACTCTGCTATATCCATATAACTTGGCCTGAAATCTTGCCCCCACTGTGAGATACAATGCGCCTCATCTACAGTTACCATTGAAATTTCAACACTTTTGGCAAAACTAATAAAGCCTTCACTCATAAGTCTCTCAGGTGCCACATATACAATCTTATAATGACCTTTGTATGCATTTTTGAAGGTATCGTTCAACTCCTTTTCAGATAACGAGCTGTTTATAAATGCGGCATTTACACCGGCTTCATTTAAGGCCTTTACCTGATCCTGCATAAGAGAGATAAGCGGTGATATAACCAATGTGATACCCGAAAGCAGCATAGCCGGAACCTGGTAGCACAGTGACTTTCCCGCACCTGTAGGCATTACCGCAAGAATATCCCTGCCATTTAAAATAGCATTTATAACAGCTTCCTGACCCGGCCTAAATGAATCATAGCCAAATACTGCCTTCAATGCTTCTTTTGGAGTTTTATATATTCCACTATCAGATATTATCATTTCTTACTCATCCTAACTCCAGTATTTTTGCCAAACTCTTTGCCTTATTAACTGCAGCAGACTTGGCAGTACTGTTTGCAATTTCTAAAAGTCCCTGCCATTTGGCATCTTCTCCTGAAATATATCCTCTATTTACCGCTTCTCTTAGATAATCAGCATAGTAAATACAGATATCCAAAACTCTGTTTACCCATACCGGTGGCTTTTTATTCTCTGCAGCCATCTTTCCCGCATACTTTATACACTCTATGAGCATCACATAGCATATACTTAAAAGCTTATTTTCTTTCTCAACTATTCTTACCAGTTTTGCAGGGCTTATATCCTCATGTAATAAAAGTTCTCTCATGATTTCTCTTAAATTCTCTACGGATAAATCTCCTGAGTCCACCAGTTGTCTGAAAAGACTTTTTGCGCCATAAATACTCTCTCCATCCTGTGCCAGAGTACTCACTGCAATAGTCAAAAATATCTTTGAGTAAGGTGTTGAGTCACCCTCAAGAGGGCCTTCTTTTTCACCTCTCCAGTTTCTATATTTACTTACTACAACCTTTTTCTTTTCAGGATCATAATGAAGCCATACGCTCTTTTCTTTCTCATCTATGATTTTTCCGTTGCTGTCGGCCACAGCTCCCGACATTTGAGCCTCTTTTTGAATTCCGTAAAACCATCCGTAAATATATACTTGAAACAGCC
>CAKAQP010000281.1 GCA_916720285.1 uncultured Lachnoanaerobaculum sp.
GAAAAAAAGCATATATTAACTTATGAGGGACTTAAGAACTTAGAGGATGAGTTACAGGATTTAAAGGTAAATAAGAGAAAAGAAATTGCCGAAAAGATAAAAGAGGCAAGAGAACAGGGTGATCTCTCAGAGAATGCAGAATACGATGCCGCAAAAGATGAGCAAAGAGATATAGAGGCCAGAATAGAGCAACTTGAGAACCTTTTAAAGAATGCTGAAGTTGTTGTAGAAGATGAGGTCGATCTGGATACAATCGGTATCGGATGTATGGTAAAGATTCTTGATAAAGAATTTGATGATGAACTTGATTTTAAGATCGTAGGTTCTACAGAGGCCGATTCACTTGCAGGTAAGATAAGCAATGAGTCACCGCTCGGTAAAGCATTACTTGGTAAAAAAATCGGAGAAACAGCAGTGGTAGAAACACAGGCAGGTGTTTCGGAATATATGGTATTAGGAATACAAAGAGTATCTTAAGGAGGAAATATGGCAAATAGCAATGAACCAATGACAACAGAGGACCTGAATCATATTTTAAAGGCAAGAAGAGACAAACTTGCAGAGTTACAGGCGGCAAACAACGACCCTTTCTTTATCACAAAGTATGATGTAGAAAAGCATAGTGCAGAGATAAAGGACAACTTTGAAGAATTAGACGGAAAAAGTGTCAAGATTGCAGGTAGACTTATGTCAAAGCGTGTCATGGGTAAGGCGTCATTTTGTCATGTACAGGATTTAAAGGGAAGAATACAGGCATATGTGGCAAGAGATTCTGTAGGAGAGGACGAATACAAGGCGTTCAAGAAGCTTGATATCGGTGATATTGTAGGTGTTACAGGTACAGTATTCAAAACACAGACAGGTGAAATAAGCTTGCATGCTACAAAGGTAGAGTTGCTTTCAAAGAGCTTAAAGCCGCTTCCTGAAAAATTCCACGGACTTACAGATACAGATACAAGATATCGTCAAAGATATGTGGATCTTATAATGAATGAGGATGTAAAAGATACATTCATAAAGAGATCAAAAATAATAACAGAGATCAGAAAGTTCCTTGACGGTCAGGGATTCATGGAAGTTGAGACCCCTATGCTTGTAAGCAATGCAGGTGGTGCGGCCGCAAGACCTTTCAATACACATTTCAATGCTTTAAATGAAGATGTAAAGCTTCGTATTTCACTTGAGCTTTACCTTAAGAGACTTATTGTAGGTGGACTCGAGAGAGTATATGAGATAGGAAGAGTGTTTAGAAATGAGGGTGTTGATACAAGACACAACCCTGAGTTTACACTTATGGAGCTTTATCAGGCATATACAGATTATCACGGTATGATGGATCTTACTGAAAATATGTTCAGATACTTGGCGGAGAAAGTTTGCGGTACTACTACAATACCTTATGCCGAGGCAATGATAGACCTTGGAAAGCCTTTTGAGAGAATCACAATGGTTGAGGCTATAAAGAAATACTCAGGAATTGACTTTGACCAAATAGAGACAACAGAGGAAGCAAAGGCACTTGCAAAGGAAAAAGGTATTGAGTTTGAAGAGCGTCACTCAAGAGGCGATATCATCAATCTCTTCTTTGAGGAGTTTGTAGAGGAGAAACTTATACAGCCTACATTTGTAATGGATCATCCTATAGAGGTGTCACCACTTACAAAGAAAAAGCCAAGCGATCCGAGATATGTTGAGAGATTTGAACTCTTTATCTATGGTAGAGAGATGGCAAATGCGTACTCGGAGCTTAACGATCCTATAGATCAAAGAGAGAGATTCCAGGCACAGGAAGAGGCATTTGCGGCAGGAGATGAGGAAGCGAATCATACAGATGAAGACTTCTTAAATGCTCTTGAGATAGGTATGCCGCCTACAGGAGGTATCGGCTACGGTATCGACAGACTTGTTATGTTGCTTACAAACTCACCTGCAATCAGAGATGTATTACTCTTCCCTACAATGAAGAGTCTTGATAAGCCGGCTTCATCAGGAAATGAAGAGGCTGCAGATTCAAATACAGGATTCTTTACACCGAATGAGAAGATAGATTTCTCAAATGTAAAGATTGAGCCACTCTTTGAAGAGAGCGTAGATTTTGAGACATTCTCAAAATCAGACTTCAGAGCGGTAAAGGTAAAGAACTGTGTTGCAGTTCCAAAGAGCAAGAAGCTTTTACAGTTCACTCTTGATGACGGAACAGGCAAGGACAGAACAATTCTTTCAGGTATACATGAGTTCTATGAGCCTGAGGAGCTTGTAGGAAAGACACTTATAGCTATAACAAACCTTCCGCCAAGAGCAATGATGGGAATTGAATCATGCGGTATGCTCTTGAGCGCTGTAAATGAGCTTAAAGAGGGCGAAGGCGAAGAGCTCCACCTTATAATGGTAGATAATCATATACCGGCAGGAGCTAAGTTGTACTAAAAATAAATATAAAATTTCTAAAGTCATGATATCAAAACACAGGTTTGACGTTAGAATAAATAGCTAATATGCATGATAACAAGAGCACTTCTTAGAGTTGATTTGAGAGGTGCTCTTTTTGTACTAAAAAATATATCCGGCGGTTATCTTATGAAAACAGCTTGCGAATAGATTACATTTCGCACTCAAATAAGATATAATGAAGAAAAATAGGAGGTGATATCTATGGCAAGAACA
>CAKAQP010000282.1 GCA_916720285.1 uncultured Lachnoanaerobaculum sp.
TGATATACCTCTATACCGTTTAATCCGAGTTCAATCAAATGTGATATAAGAGTATTCAAATCCTCATCAGAGAATTTGTATTGAAAAGGATGTGCAAGAGAAATGAAGAAATTATGTTTTTTTAAAAACTCCATACATCTTGTTGTCGTGATATTTTTAACCGGTATATATTTACCGCCATATTCAAGATACTTATCAAAAGCCTCAGCCTTACTTTTTACAAGTCCAAGCTTTATAAGAGCATTTGCAAAATGTGCTCTTGTTATCTGGGCGTTCGGATTTGAGTTGCTCAAGTCATTTTCGAGGATTATTATTCCGTCATTTTTAAATCTCTTAATTATTTCAGCGTTTCTTTCAGCTCTTTCATTTGCAAAAAAACTCAAATCCTCAAATATTTCTTTTGGAATATTAAGTTCTTTCTTTGAAATTGAAGAAGGCAGCAGATAACCCAGAATATGTATTTCTTTTTCTTTATATACGCAGCTCATTTCCACTCCGGCTATTACGGATAAATCAAGTTCCAAACCTTTTTTAAAACATTCTTCTACACCTGCCATAGTGTCATGGTCCGTAAGCGCAATAAGACTCAGAGAAGCTTTCTTTGCCGATATGGCAACCTCTGTGGGAGAGCATGTACCGTCTGAAGCGGTAGAATGTGTATGAAGGTCTATATATTTAAAATTTTCTTTCATAAATCACCTTAAAAAATACTTTTTTCATATATTATATATTTGCTCTGATAAGTCTAGCACAATAAATTTTGTAAAGCAAATATTGATAAGTGATTTTAATTGTTTTAAAATCATATTATTGGTATAATTTAATTCCAAGGTATGTTTTTATCAAAAACAGCATAAGGGCATTTTATTAATACATCTTTTAAGGAATTGAAATGTTAAATAAACAAAACAGCAGTAAAAAAACAGGCTCGGAAAGAGTAAGAGAAGCAAGAAAGAGATCGCAAAAAAGAGGCTATATGGCTGATATAAATATGAGAGCGGTAGCTGTTCTTGTTGCGGCATTTATTATATTGGTATTGATTGTCATATCGGGATTACAAAAAGTCGGAAAGTTTTTGAAGTCATCAAAAGTTGACGGCACTGAGGTGACCACGGAAATTGCAGATGAAAAATTAAAAAAACAGATAACTATTGATGAGATAGATATTACCGGAATGAAAATGTCGGAGGCAAAAGCGGCCATAGATAAAGTATATCCGTGGAAATTAACTCTACATATCGGTGATGATTTAAGTGACAGTTTGGTACTTGAAAATATTCTGGATACAAAGGTAACAAAACTTTTAAATGAGATATATGCAGATGTTGACAATGCCGCTTCACATTATGAGATAAACTTTGATGATGTGGATATAGATTCATTGGTGGAAAAAGCAAAGGAAAAATGGAATATCAATCCTGTAAACGGGTCCATATCAGGATTTAACAAGGAGACAAAGAGTTTTACATATGCTGATGAAAGTGACGGATATCTTATTGATGAAGAGAGGCTTAAGTCGGATCTTAAGTCATATGTGAGTCGCAAGAATTTTGAGGCTGATATTTCCGTTGTAAGAAATGAAGTAAAAGCAAGTATTTCAGCCGCAAAAGCAAAGGAGATGTACAAGGTAATAGGTACATTTACTACAAAGACTACAGATAATAAGGACAGAAATACGAATATTTCACTTGCATCCGAAGCACTTGACGGACTTATAATAAAGCCCGGAGAGGAATTTTCTTTCAACAATACTACAGGTAACAGAACGCTTGAGAGAGGATACAGGCCTGCAGGAGCCTATGTAAACGGTGTTTTATCGGAAGAGCCGGGAGGCGGTGTATGTCAGGTTTCATCAACTCTTTACAATGCGGTTATTTTCTCGGGGCTAAAGACAACTGAGAGACATGCACATTCATTTGAGCCAAGTTATGTAACTCCGGGTGAAGATGCTATGGTAAGCTATGACGGATATGCAGGTCCTGATATGAAATTTATAAATACATCCGACACCGCTATTGCCATTCGAGCAGTACTTACCGGACAGACACTTACATGTTCAATTATAGGAATTCCTATTTTGGAAGAAGGTGTTACTGTTGAAATGTCATCAAAGAAGATATCGGATTTAAATCCTCCGGTTCCTGAGTATATTGAAGATAAGAGTTTGAAAAAGGGAAAGCAGGTTGTTGTAACCGAGGCAAAAAAGGGCTCAAGGTGGGCAACGACATATATTGTAAAAAAAGACGGTGTGTTGGTAAAGGAAGAGCCTTTCCACAATTCAACATATAAGGGAAAACCTGCAAAGATAAAGGTGAATCCCGAGAGCGAGGAAACCTCCGCTTCAAAGAGTAATGAAAGTAGCGTATCAAGTATGGAAAGCACATCAAGCGCTCATGTAAATCAGACTACAAGTGCAGTTTCAACTCAGGCTGAAAGCACTCAGGAAAAGAGCTCAGAGAGTACAACAAAGAAAAAGGATTCGGGAAGTAGTGAAAGCACTGTAGAAAAGTTAAGTACCGAAGAAAAGTCTACTAAGGCAAAGGAAACTAAGGAAAGTACCAAGTCGGAAGAGACTTCGGCTAAGCCTAAAGAAAGCACAAAAGCAAAGGAAAGTACTAAAGCAAAAGAGAGTACAAAGGCGAAGGAAACCACG
>CAKAQP010000283.1 GCA_916720285.1 uncultured Lachnoanaerobaculum sp.
TACTTCAAAGGATCAATTGATTGAAACTGCCAAGCTGATTATTAAAGTTTTAGCATGTGTAAGTGTTATGCAAGGATTGATTCTTTCAACCATGCCATATGAAATAATTAATGCTCTAAGAAAACTCCATGTTCCGAAGCTTATAATTGAACTTATGAATCTTATATACAGATTTATTTTTATACTTATTGAAAGCTATTCCAATATGAAAAACTCCGCAATGTCCAGGATGGGATATCATAATTTTAAGACTTCAATCTCTACATTCGGAAATATAGCAAGCAATATTTTGGTGGTATCGTTAAAAAAGGCCAATGCTTACTATACCGCAATGGAAGCCAGATGCTTTGACGGTGATTTGAATTTTCTTGAAGATAAGAAGAGTTTGAATAAAATTCATATTTTATTTGTTTTTATAAGCATTTTATTTATGTTTGTTATATGGCTTTTTACATTAGGATTCAATATTTAACAGAATATATCAGAATTGGGGAATGTTATATGAATAAAGTTATTTTAAGGGCCGAAAACCTCCACTATTCATACACAGGAGAACATGAGGTTTTAAAAGGTGTTTCGTTAGATGTATATGAAGGTGAAAGACTCGCAATTCTTGGAGCCAACGGATCGGGAAAGTCTACTTTCTTTTTAAATATAAACGGTGTTTTAAAACCTGAAAGCGGTGCACTGTATTACAGAGATAAGCTTATAAATAAATCTTCGGTAAAAGAGCTTAGAAAAAATGTAGGAATTGTTTTTCAAGATGCCGATAATCAAATAATTGCCTCAACTGTAAGAGCGGAGGTAAGCTTCGGGCCTATGAATCTTGGCTTAAGCAGGAATGAGGTGGAAAAAAGGGTTAACAATTCTTTGAATTATATGGATATTTTGCATCTTATAGACAGGCCGCCACATTATTTAAGCGGCGGTGAGAAAAAAAGAGTAAGCATAGCGGATATTATAGCAATGGATTCCGAAATAATAATATTTGATGAACCTACAGCTTCACTTGATCCGCAAAATATATCTATTTTTGAAGGAGTCTTGGACAAATTAAGTGGAGACGGCAAAACTTTGGTGATTTCAACTCATGATTTGGAGTTTGCTTTTCGCTGGGCAGACAGGATGGTTGTATTTTGTGACGGAAATATAATTGCCGATTCGGATCCTGTCAGTGTACTCAGTGATGAAGCGGTTTTAAGAAAAGCTAATCTTAAAAAGCCTATACTTTTGGAAGTTTTTGAATCACTTGTAGAAAACAAGGTTCTAAAGTCAGGTGATAAACCGGCAAGAAATATAGATGAGTTTAAAAAGATGTTTATTCCTCAAGTTTAAAACTTGAGTTAATAAAAAATATTTTTAGGAGGGTTTCATGAGAAAACAAGAAAAAATTTTAATGACATTGGCAATAATGTTTGCGTTCAGTTTTTCACTGCCGTTTACAGCCAATGCCATGCACATTATGGAGGGGTATTTACCTGTAGGACATGTAATAGCCTGGAGTCTTATTTCGTTGCCGTTTTTAATTGCGGGTTATATGTCAATTAAAAAGACGGTGGCTAAGGACAGGAAGGCAATTACACTTTTGGCAATGTCGGGCGCATTTGTATTTGTACTTTCATCACTTAAGATTCCTTCAGTAACGGGATCTTGCTCACATATGACAGGTACAGGTCTTGCTGCTATTTTATTCGGACCAAGTGCTGTAAGTATACTTGGTATTATAGTACTTATATTCCAGGCACTGCTTTTGGCACATGGCGGCTTTACTACACTTGGCGCAAATACTTTTTCAATGGCAATTGCCGGACCTTTTGTATCATTTATAGTTTATAAAATTTGTAAAAAAACTAAGGTAAATGACAATGTTTCTATTTTTCTTGCCGCATTTATAGGAGATTTGCTTACCTATGTTGTTACAGCATTCCAGCTTGCATTTGCATATCCTATGAAAGACGGTGGAGTTATGGCTTCTGCGGGTAAGTTCTTGTTGGTATTTGCGCCTACACAGGTACCGCTTGCGATAATAGAAGGTATGCTTACAGTTATTATAGTAATAGGACTTAAGACATATGCACAACCGGAGCTTAAGGAAATCGGATTTATTGAAGGAGGTAATAATTAATGTCAAAGAATAAGAAAATTGTTATAAGTTTGCTTGTAATAGTTGTATTGATGGCTGTTGTACCTTTGTTTATGTTAAAGAATGCAGAGTTCGGAGGTTCTGATGATGCCGGAAGTGAAGTTGTATCGGAGATACAGGGCGGAGAATATGAGCCTTGGTTTAATCCTATTATAGAAACCGCACTGGGAAAGGAGCTTCCGGGTGAGGTTGAAAGCCTTCTTTTCTGTGTTCAGACAGGTATAGGTGTAGGAATAATTGCATTCTATATGGGAAGGCTTGTGGAAAGGAAAAAGCAAGAAGATAAAAGAAAAGAATGATACGGATAACGGAAAGATTTGAAAAAGTTCTTGCAATTTTTAAAAAAAGTATTATTATATATACAGCAAACAACATAGTTCGTTGTGAATGATTTACATATTTAGGATAGAATGCTCAAAGTGGAGTCTTGGAGTAGTTCTATCCTTTTTCGTTACGATCTATGTATATTAAAGCAATAAAGAAAGGATTTGCCCGGTTGATTGA
>CAKAQP010000284.1 GCA_916720285.1 uncultured Lachnoanaerobaculum sp.
ATTCTCATTCCCTTTAAGTGATAGTGATCCTTAAGCTCCAATACCTCAGGACGCAATTCTCCCAAATCCTCAGCCACAAGATTTACACCGGGCAACTCCTTATTTAAGGTATCTATTACTTCATAGCCCGGAGCCTCAATCCACTCTCCGTCAATAGCTGTAGGACATGATGCAGGTATCTTCCAGAAAGTATCAAATGCACGGAAATGATCAATACGGATAATATCAAAGAGCTTATTGCTATATCCTATTCTGTCCACCCAGAACTTATATTTGTTTTTCTTTAAGTAGTCCCAGTCATAGATAGGATTTCCCCATCTTTGTCCTGTAGCACTGAAATAATCAGGCGGTACACCTGCAATAAATATAGGTCTTCCGTCGGTATCAAGTAGGAAATTATCCTTACCTGACCAAACATCTACAGAATCAAGTCCGACATAGAAAGGCACATCGCCCATAACTTCAATGCCTGCTTCATTGGCATATTTTTTTACATCCATCCACTGAGTATAGAAAATATATTGAATAAAGCATTGATATTCGGCTTCTTTTTCTACATTCTCAGAAAGTGCACTCTTTTCTCCTGACCAATTCTTGTAATCAGCCTTCCAATCATTCCAGCAATCGCCGTTGTTGTCAAGCTTTAGAGCACGAAATACACCATAGGTATATACCCAATCCTGTGACATAAAGTCTACATATGCAGGATCTTTTTGTCCGTCTCCAGCCTTAAACTTTTCAAAAGCCTCTCTTAGGTAGCTCTCTTTAAAAGCTCTTACAGCCGTATAATCAACTCTTTTTGCATTTTCTCTAAATGTATCAGGTTTCTTATCAAGCAATCCTGCTTCAAAAAGCAAGTCAAGGCTGATATAAAGCTCATCACCTGCACATGAGGAGTATGGCTGATAAGGAGAGTTTCCGTATCCTACAGGATTTAGAGGTAAAATCTGCCAGATTTTTACCCCGTTTTCCTTCATTATATCAATCCACTGATAGGAAGCCCTGCCGAGCTCTCCCACACCTGTTGTGGAAGGGAGAGCTGAAACCGGCATTAAAATTCCTGTTTTCTTCATTCAATACTCCTTATAAATGCCAGATATCCTTGTTATACTCCGCGATGGTTCTGTCTGATGAGAAGAAGCCTGCCTTTGCTATATTTACAAGTGCCTTCTTTGACCAAGACATCTCGTCCTCATAGTCATTTAACATCTGCTCTTTTGTCTTTATATAATCCTTCACATCAAGGAGCGCCATAAACCAATCTTTATTTACAATTTCCTTATAAAGTCTGCAAAGATTCATAGGATCTCCGATGCGGATAAGTTCTTTGCTGATAATGAAGTCTACCAACTCCTCCACCTCAGGGTCGTTGTCATAGATATCAGCAGAACGATATGAAGCTGTTTCATAAAGCTTTATTACATCTTCAGATTTCTTACCGAAAATATAGATATTGTCATCGCCTACAAGCTCATGAATCTCTACATTGGCACCGTCCTCTGTACCAAGTGTTACAGCTCCGTTTAACATGAACTTCATATTTCCTGTTCCTGAAGCTTCCTTTGATGCAAGTGAGATCTGCTCTGAAATATCACAAGCCGGGATAAGCTTTTCAGCCTTTGTAACATTGTAGTTTTCCACCATAACTATCTTAAGATATGGGCTTACAGCCGGATCGTTCTCTACCAACTGCTGCAGGCAAAGTATCAAATGAATGATGTCCTTTGCAATAGTATATGCAGGTGCAGCCTTTGCTCCGAAGATCATTGTAATCGGACGCTTAGGTAGATGTCCCTTCTTGATCTCTTTATATTTGTAAATAGCATAGAGTGCATTCATCTGCTGTCTCTTATACTCATGCAGACGCTTTATCTGAATATCAAATACGGAGTTCTCGTCAATATCAATGTTCTGAGTATGCTTTAAGTACTTCTTAAGCTCGATCTTAGCATCCTTTTTGATTTCTCTAAGCTTCTTTAACACCTTCTCATCATCCTTGTAAGCTAAAAGCTTTTCAAGATTTTCGGCATTATCCATATACTCAGGTCCTATAAGCTCATTTAAATACTCTGAAAGCTCATGATTGCAATGAATGAGCCATCTGCGGAATGTAATACCGTTTGTCTTGTTGTTGAACTTCTCAGGATAGATATCATAGAAAGGCTTAAGCTCCGAGTTTTTCAAAATCTCAGTATGGAGAGCCGCAACACCGTTTACAGCATATCCGTAGTGAATATCGATATGTGCCATATGTACACGGTTCTGATTGTCTATGATATATACTCTCTCATCGGCAAACTCTTTTCTTACTCTTGCATCAAGCTCATAAATAATAGGCAATAACTGTGGTACTACCTTCTCCAAATAGCTGATAGGCCACTTCTCAAGTGCCTCTGCAAGTATTGTATGATTTGTATAAGCACAGGTCTTTCTTACAACATCGATGGCTGTATCCATGTTGAAGCCCTTTTGCTGTGTCAAAATACGGATAAGCTCAGGAATAACCATTGTCGGGTGAGTATCATTTATCTGAACACATACATGTTCATGAAGTCTGTAAAGATCTACACCTCTTCCTTCAGCTTCCTTTATAATCAACTGTGCCGCATTGCTTACCATAAAGTACTGCTGATAGATTCTAAGTA
>CAKAQP010000285.1 GCA_916720285.1 uncultured Lachnoanaerobaculum sp.
ACTTTCTTCCACATATCCTGTGCCATTATTTGTCACCTCCACATACGCCACATCCGCCATGATGTGTTTCGCCTTCTACAATCTTCAAAAGTTCTTTACCTTCTTCTGTCTTATAGATCTGCAATCTTTGAAGTGCTTCGTTGAAATTAATCTTATGTGCATCAAACTCAGGTCCGTCTACACATGCAAACTTAATTTCATCACCTACAGACAGTCTGCAGGCACCGCACATACCTGTACCGTCTACCATGATTGTATTCATACTTGCGATAGTAGGTATGCCGAGTTCTTTTGTAAGAAGTGATACAAATTTCATCATTATCATAGGACCGATAACTACACAGTGGTCGTACTTCTTGCCTTCATTTTCAACAAGATCTTTTACCTTATCTGTTACAAGCCCTTTGAATCCGTAAGAACCGTCATCTGTACATACATATAAATTATCAGATACCGACTTAAGCTCGTCCTCAAGAATTACAAAGTCTTTGCTCTTTGCACCCTGAACCACATCAGCCTTAATACCTCTTTCAAAGAGCCATTTAACCTGTGGATATACAGGAGCTGTACCAAGTCCGCCGGCTACGAAAAGAATCTTCTTCTTTTTTAATTCCTCTATGTCTTCGCCTATAAGATCACTTGCATTTCCAAGCGGTCCTACAAAGTCCATAAACTCATCACCTTCTTTGAGCTCATCTGCAATCAGTCTGGTTGAGCCGCCAATAACCTGAATAACTATAGTAACAGTTCCGGCTTCACGGTCATAGTCGCAGATTGTAAGCGGAATTCTCTCACCCTGCTTATCCTGCTTTACTATAACAAACTCTCCCGGAAGACATTTTGCTGCTACTCTCTTAGCCAAAACATCAAATAAATAAATGTTTTCAGCTAATTTTCTTTTCTTCACAATAGGAAACATATTGCTTATCCCTCCAAATAGATAAAATCTCACCTTTAATATTAACACAAAAAAATAAAAAAAACAAACTAAATAAAAGCAATATATCAGAACAGTTCGTTATTTTTTTAGCTAATTTGACCTTAAATGTTATTATTTGCTACCTGTTCATTTCAGACTTATAGCCATCAGTCATATTATGGTCTGCAATTATATTGTCGATATCATTCAGATTTGAAGAAGGCACATCGCCCGGTATAGTGTTTTTTACAGCAGAATATGCATTGCCGTAAGCCAAGGCTTTTTCACAATCAAGTCTGTAATGTAAAAGACCGTACAATGCTCCTGCAATATATGCATCTCCGCTTCCTATTCTGTCCACAACATCAATTGCCTTATAAGGTTTTTCTGTATAATACTTATCCTGATAAGCGTTATATATTACAGATCCGAAATCATGTACCTTCGGTGAATGCACCGTTCTTTGTGTAGATGCCACTATTGAGATAGGATACTCCTCGGTAAACGACTTCATAATTTCTTTTACATCTCCGCTCTTTCCGAAGGTAAGTCTGGCTGTATCCTCAGAGCAGAAGAATATGTCCACAAACGGCAATATCTTTTCTATAGTGTCTCTTGCCTCTTCGCCGGACCAAAGGTTTGCTCTGAAATTCACATCAAATGATATAATCGACCCGTTATCTTTAAATTTCTTTATCATTTCTATTGCGGTTTCTCTGGATTTTTCACAAAGAGCCAATGTTATACCTGTTGTGTGAAAACATGTGGTAGACCTATACATATCTTCCGGAAACTCGTTTACGCTTATAGTTTCAAAGCAGGAATTTTTTCTGTCATATATTACGTTAGGCTTTCTTGGATATGCTCCGTTTTCGTAGAAATATATCCCGACTCTGGCATCTTTGTTTGAATCATATATTATATAATCGTCACTGATTCCATAAGATCTGACAGTATTCTTTATATATTGACCTATCTCATGTGAAGGAAGCTTTGTTATAACACCGGTTTTTAACCCCAGAAGTGATGCACCTACGGCAACATTTAACTCCGCACCTCCTACCTGCCTGATAAGAGTATCTCCTCTTACCAATCTGTCATCTCTTACAGGTGAAAGTCTTAGAAGCGCCTGCCCCAAAGTCAATAAATCAAATTTCTTATCCATTTCTTTGCCTTTCAAAAAATTACCTAAACTCTTTTATACATTCTGAATGTATAAGGTATATCAAAATAAGTCTCTTCCTCTGTTTCAAGTACAAGATTCCATTCTTTATCCAAATTCAAAAAATGTCTGTCCGCCGCATACTCATAGTCAATATATGTAACATGGGCAACATTGCAATAGGGCAAGAAATTCCTGTAAACACTTTCTCCCCCTATAACAAAAACATCTTCATCATTTATATTATTTTCTCTAAGGTACTCCAAACATGAATCCAAACTGTTCAATACTGTTGCACCTTTTATTTTTAAGTTTTTATCTTTTGATAAAACTATATTTTCTCTTCCCGCAAGCGGCTGAGAACCGGGAAGGGACAATAATGTATTATGTCCCATTATTATCACCTTTCCTATAGTCTCTTCCCTGAAAAGTTTCATATCTTTGGGAATCGAAACCAAGAGTTTCCCTTTATTTCCGATTCCCCATTTTTTATCTACCGAAACAATTATATTCATTCTATTCCTCAGCTGTAATCAGTTCCTTTGCATAAGGCAATGT
>CAKAQP010000286.1 GCA_916720285.1 uncultured Lachnoanaerobaculum sp.
CCAGCTCCACATCACCTTCAGGTATGAACTGTGACCAATGCTCATCTGTAAACTCGTCCTCATAATAAGGATCAAACATATAAATATTCTTATCATCCGCACCGGTAAGCAGGGCATAATGCTGTACATCATAAAAAAGCCTTACTACCACCGCACCGCCTCTATTAAGTGCATCATTTATACGGCTTGTTTCACCTATAAAAACCTGTTCACCTGTAATATATTCACATATGACATTGAGCTGTCTTATCTCCCTGAATCTGTTGAGCCAATTACTAAGAAACATCATTGCCATATGAGAAGTTCCGCTCTTACCGGGATGTCCCTCATTACTGTAGCAATCAAGTGTGTAAAGCATAATGTTTCTGATAACTTCCGGCGGAATATCTTCCCTTTCAAATAGAAAGCTCAGTGCATTAAGCATTGAAGTCGGCCCGCAATCATATTCAGATAATTGATAATGTAATGGATTTTTCATTCTACACCCTTCTTTCTATCTGCATATAGTATAAAGCTCAAATATATTACAAGCAAACTTATAATTTCCTCTTACAAGCTTTTATGCATCAACGCTTATTATACAAGTTCATTTATAAATATTCCACTGATTTTATTTATAGAATCCAATGTTTTTTTTGCAGTACTTTTATCCAAAAAGTTTATAAGACTGCATTTTGCATCACTTACATATCCGAATATCCATCCGGTAAAGTCCGCTATATCAAACTCTGCAAAACCCATATCCCCTATATCTGAAATCCTTGAAACAATTGAATGTCTCTCATCCATCTCAATTCTAAAATATTCGTTTTGTGCCTCTATAATATTGTCATTGATTTTTATAATGATATCTATAGGCTCCTTAGCTCTGAAATTTGACAAAAGCTCTGCTATATCAGTGATCCTGACCATAACATTTTCCTTGCCGTATTCCCTTTTGGAAAGTTTTCCTGACACTATTCTCTCCTTTAACTCAAGCTTTTTGCCCCAAAAAGATTCATACGCCACTATATCATTTTCATTACTGTATATATTTATAAATCCGTCCTCAGATGCAATCTCCTTTAGATCTCTTATAAAATAATTCTCATCTCTATAGGTATATACATCATTATACTTTGAAACCTCATTATTTATAAAATCCAAGATTCTAAAAATAATCTCCTTATCAGGCTCTTCTTTAATTACCTGCTTTTTTAGCCCTGAAAAATTTGCATTATACTCATTTTTATCCGCCACAAAGGAAAAATCAAAAGGCAGATAATAATCCTTATTTGCAGGTATCAGATATGTAAACGGAACATTTTCTGCATTCATATCACAAAGTGCCTTATTTAAGAGCCTTCTCATATATCCCTGTCTCTTAAATTCCTTTCCTGTAGCTACAGCAACTATATAATCCAGATTATAAACTTTGTTAAATACCGATATTTTATAAGGATTCAGCATCATCATAGACCTTATACTCTCACCCTCTATATCCGCCAAAATCCTATTATCTTTAAGTTTTTCCTCATAATAATAATTTACAAAGCTCTCGGAATCTTCAAAAAAAGCCTCCTGATACAGAGGCTTTGTAAGTGCTTTTTCTTTTTGATTCAAATATTTTATCATAGTATTACCTTATTTGCTCAACATAGTACTTTCTAGCATAATCCACCGGATAATAACTTTGCTTTGCATGTCTGAGTCCCTCAAGTCCCAGATCGTCTTCACGATTAACAAGACTTACATTCGGAAATTCATTTACCAAAAACTCCTTATTGATTGCCTGATAAAGACCTGCTATCTCAGGATTTGCCTTTTCAATATGTATTACAGCCATGTCCTCAAGTGGATTGTAGCTGCCTATGGAAAAAGCCTCCATTTTGCCGTCAATATATATCGCACCCATTCTTATATTCAGCCTGGTACAATTGAGCAAAATATCATGTATTCCGTCTACCTCAGGGTCCAGATGTTGTTCAACCTCTTCTCCCTTTTGTGCTCTCCACTTATCCAAAAATTTGAACACATCATCTCTGTCTGTAGGATTACATCCAAGAGCTCTATACTCATATCTGTCACCATAATTTTTTATAAAATTATTATAATGATTTTTCTTTTTATGAAGCTTCTTTCCTGAAAGAGTTCTAAGCTTCTCTCCATCATAGAGATAATCCTTAGCATCCTCCTCTAGCCTTACGATAAATTTATCCTCCGGCAAATTCAATACTTTTATTCCTTCCTCATCTGCCAGATGAATCTTTAAAGGCAGGTTCAATACTTCATTAAAATAATCCACCATTAAGCCGAAGCAATACTCAAGGTCCTCTTCCTTACAAAGCGGCATAGCACAGAAAGGTCTGTCCTCATCCCCCATAAGCCAAAGAAGTCCAACCTCCTCATCATCTCTCATTGCGATAGCCGCTCTTACATTATAATATTCTTTCCATATAAAGCTCTCAAGCTCTACACTGTCACAAGTTCTGTTATGCCTAAGTCCGTAAAACTTGGCATACTTTGGTATATCATTCGCTTCTAATTGTTTAAAATTTAATTTTTTATAGTCCATAATCTAATTATATTTATTTTTGCCTTTTTGTCAAATAAAAATCCTGTGGAATATTAAAATCT
>CAKAQP010000287.1 GCA_916720285.1 uncultured Lachnoanaerobaculum sp.
CTGCGCTTGATGGTTCGCACACTTACGCCTGTTGCCTCTGACATTTTTCCAATTGATATCTTTGCATTATTCCTTATCATAAGAATCAATTGATCTTCTAATTTAACTCGTTTATTACCTTGAGTGCCATCTTGAGTGCCATCTTGAGTGCCATCTTGAGTGCCAAAATTCAAATTTGGCATAATTACAAAGAAGTTCGACCTATCGGAGTGAAACGCAGGCTTTTTATCTTCTTTATAATTCACCTGAAATTCATAGGCATCTATTATCTTTCCGAAACCACTCCCTTTTCGTTCCATATATCCAAGCCGCTCAAATACATCCGCAAGAAGTGGATTTCTTCTTGTTGATGGAACCGAAAGCAGATCCCTGTCCTGAATGGCAATACCATCTGCCATTCCTCCCGGAGAATATATCTCCATACGATCATCAAAAATATCAATATGAACTTCACTGCCGGTTACAAGATAATCTCTGTGAATAAGAGCATTTATCAATGCCTCATGATAGCTCCGCTCTACATACTCCGGCAGTTCTTCACGAGAAGTTGATGTTTTTCGCCACATCTTTTTACAATTACGTTGGATAAATTCTTCGCCATTTTCAAGAAGATAAATTAGTCCTCCGGAAAATTCTGCATCATCCAAAGCATCCATTGTACCACCACTCTTATTTAGTCCATTCCACCTTGTACAAAATATTCTTGACCATCTAATCGGACATTCGTCCGCAAGCAATGCTCCTGCATTAGTCAGATACCCATCATCAGTAGAAAGGCCGAACGAAATCATATCTTTATCTTCAAAACTTTTTCCAATCCATTTTTTATATCTCTCTCGTAATTTTGTAAATGCATAGTCTCCCAATTTATAAGACGAAATTTGTGTATCATAGGAGAGGTTTTTCCCCTTCATGATTAACCGTTTCTGCTCCACTGCTGTGGCTTTAACACTTTCATTACCCACACGAACATAAGCCTCCAGTATGCCATCTGCTGAATAGTAGTATGGTGTGTCTTCTCCAGATATTATATTAAGAATTATCAGGATCCTGTCATTGACCTTTTCAAATTTTAGTCTAAACTCCGGAATTGGATCTAAGCGTGCCTTGATTATTTCACTAATCTTTTCTGCATCTGCTTCCGGATTATCAATTCCAACTATATGTCCCTCATTATCAATCCCAAAAATTAAAAAGCCACCCACACCATTAGCAAAAGCACTGACACTCTTACACCAGCTTTTAGGTTTTTTTATTTCAACAGATTGTTTTTTATCATATTCCGTTGTCTCTCCAATAAATTTCTTTACGTCCATATTTATATTCCTTTATCTCTCATGATTTTTTTAGATAAATACAGAAATCTCAGGGTTATTTTATTTTTTTCAATAAGCTTTTGTATCCAATCCAGTTTGTTCTATTATCTTTTTTCTTTTAATTTTTTGTTCTTGACGATACAGTTTTTCAACTCAATTTTAATATGTCTAACATAGCTGTATATGTATATCCCGAATCAATTTCTAAAAGATGAAGATATGCGCTCTTCATCAGTCACCCTCTCATTCACCTTCTCCGTCACCTTTTCAGCCACCCTCTCAGTTCCATGGATGGTCCTATCTTCAGGAGGTGTAAATGTCTCTATAATGTCCCTTTCTTATTTCGCTCATCAGCAAGTCCAATTTCTCGGAAAACCTTTGCTATCGGCGGATTCTTTGCGAATCGCCTGAATTATCAAATCATCCATGGGAATCCATACAGAATTTTGAAATTACGGCATTCATTCCTCATTTTCCCGTCAGCAGACTTTAATTTCAACCCGTGACAAAATGTCACGGCTTCTCTTCTTTCTTTAATCCTTGCTTTAACTTTCTCCAATATGCTCCCGGGTCTTTGCTGTCGGAGGTTTTTCATTCCTTGATAAATTCCAAAATATCATCAACCTTGCAATTAAGGGCTGTGCAAATTTTCTCTATAACTTCCATCGTAACATTGCCATCACTTGTCAATTTGTTCATCGTGTAAATGCTCACCCCTGCAAGAGTTGCCAAGTCTTTTTTCTTCATGTTTTTATCTAAAAGTAAATGCCACAATTTTTTGTATGATACACTCATGTGATGCCCCTTTCCGTTATTAACACAGGTTCACTATAGCACAAACCTATACTAAAATATAGCGAAAACAATATTTTGTTGTCTTCTTTTATTACAGCTTATATACCATTTATGTTCCTAAAACGAGAATTCATCTCCACCTGAACTTTTGTCGGAAAAACCGACAAAAGTCTCCTCTAATATAAATGGTTTGCAATCTTTTTTCTTCATTTATCCAAGAGAAAAATTTCCCGAGGAAGAATTGGAAAAACTGATGCTCTGGTCGGAGGTATTACCGAATAGCTGTAGGAAGGATAAAAGCAGATAAGAAAAACCTGCCGGTCTGAGAGCCGGCAGATTTTGTTGGACAGACAGCTTATTTGCCATTTTCAAAATGATCTCTTAATACCATTAATCTAAATATTAGAACAGTATTCAAAATAGTCGCCAAGATAAGACCGGCTCCAGCCCAAAGCAGATCTATCGCAAACCCTATAATAAAA
>CAKAQP010000288.1 GCA_916720285.1 uncultured Lachnoanaerobaculum sp.
CTGCAATACCTGCCACGCCTGCATATACCGGATCAAATGAACTTATTTTAAGTTTTCTATAAAATACCGCTATAAATGCTGCATTTATTAAAAGTACAAAACTCATCTGTACTAAAGTTTTTGGAAGGCTGATACCAAGGAAATTTATTCTATGAAGCGGAGCAAGTATGATCTCTCCTATCAAAACGACTTCCGTATCCAGATGTACATTTCTTGCATATCTTGTAATAAGTATAACAGCTATCGAAAAAAACAACGGAAAAATTATACCTACAGAAGCATCTTCCGTCACTCTTTTACTTTTTATCAGTAGCTCTATACAAACAGTAGTTAAAACACCGAAAAGGCTTGCTCCTATTATTAATAAAACACTCCCTATATCCTTAGTAACAAAATATCCTATAACTATTCCAAGAAGTACGGAATGTGAGATTGCATCGGAAACCATTGAAAGTCTTCTTAACACTAAAAACACTCCCAAAACAGCACAGGCAAGTGAGGTTATTATAAGAATATACAAAGATTCAATCATTTCCCTACCCTCATCTTCCTAATATTTAAAAGCATTCTCACAATACCTCTCGGTGCAAACAATACAGAAAAGAGTGCAATGACAGACATAATAAGTATAATGCTCGGTCCTGTGGAAAATCCCTTCACCGCACTGCTTATAAAAGTACCAAGAAAGGCGGATACGGCTCCTGTTACCGCCGCAATCATCAATACTTTCTCATAACTTTTACTCCATTGCAAACCTGTAACCGCAGGAGTTATAAGCATACTGCTTATAAGAATGGCACCCACAGCCTTTAGACCTGCCGCAATCAAAATCATTGTTATTATCATTATAAGAAGAGAGGTGAGTCTTGAATTTATTCCTATTGTATACGCATAAACCATATCAAAGACATATACCTTTATCTCTTTGTAAAAGAGTATAAATAAGGCAAGAGATATGACAGATACAGCGAGTATTATATAAACATCCTCCCTCAGTATATATGCCGCCTGTCCGAATATATAGCTCGCAAGTCCCGACTGTGAAGCTCCCTGATATTTCGGATTGCCCTGTATATAACTTTTTAATACCATACCCATACCGAACATTGCAGATAAAATGACAGCCATTGCGGTGTCCGCTTCTATCTTTGAGCCTTCCGAAATAATCTGTATCAGTAAAAAAGCGACTATGCCTGCCACTATTGCACCAAGCATTAAAATAAGAGAACTTTTTCTTCCGGATATCATAAATGCTAAAATTATTCCGGGAAGTGATGCATGACCTACAGCATCACCTATCAGACTTTGCCCCTTTAAAATACTTATCGTTCCGACTATACCTGTTGCCATGGCAAGCAGCATTGTTCCTATCGCAACCACAATAAACGAATACTGTGTAATAATACTTATATTCATAGCCTACTCCCCATATGTCGCATCTATATTCTCTTTTACAAAGACTTCCTCGGTCCTTCCGCTTGCTATAAGCTGCTTATTAACCATAATTACATGATCGAAATATTCGCATAGGGTGTTTAAATCATGGTGTACCGCTATAATGGTCTTCCCCTCTTTTTTAAACTCCCTCATTGTTTCTATAATTATATTCTCTGTTTTCTTATCAACTCCTGCAAGCGGTTCATCCATAAAGTAAATAAGGGCATTCTGAGCAATTGCCCTTGCTATGAATACCCTTTGTTTTTGTCCCCCTGAAAGTTCTGAAATCTGTCTGGATGCAAAATCTTCCATTTTCATTTTTTTCAATGCTTCCAAAGCTTTTTCTTTTTCAGAAGCATTTACTCTTTTAAATAAACCAAGTCCCGCATATCTTCCCATTGTCACCACATCAATTACCGTAGTAGGAAAATTCCAATTTACAGTAGTGGTCTGAGGTATATAAGCAATCTGCTTATATACCTCCTTGTAAGACTTACCCATGATACTTACTTTACCTGAGATAGGTTTCATAAGCCCAAGTATTCCCTTCATCAAGGTGGATTTCCCTGCTCCGTTTGGCCCTATTATTGCAGTAATACTTCCCTCATAGATATCAAGATCCATATCCCATATCACAGGAATATCTGTATATGCCATTGTAAAGTCTTCCAAATGTATCAATACTTTTTCCATATTAAACCTCAAAGGTACTATTTTAAATTGTCGGTAATAAGTTTTACATTATGCTTATACATATCAATATATGTATCGCCGTCTTCACCCTTTGGTGCCAAAGAATCTGAGAACAACTCATTTCCTTCACCGCTTACAATCTTTACATCTGCTCCCTTTGCGGCTGCACCTTCTCTTAACTTTTCCATACGTGCAGGATCTGTTGTAGATTCTGCAAATATAGCCTTTATCTTATGATCTACTATAAAATCTATTGTTTCCTGTATATCCTGATTTGCCACCTCCGATTCGGTACTTACACCTTGAGGTGCCTTTACCTCTATATCATATGCTCTTGAAAAATAGTTAAATGCATCATGAGGTGTGATCAAATATCTGCTCTCCTTAGGTATTGAAGAAATATTCTCCTTTACATACTCATCAAG
>CAKAQP010000289.1 GCA_916720285.1 uncultured Lachnoanaerobaculum sp.
ATATTCATCTCCAGAACTTTTTCCTTGTCATCCTCTGCTTTTTCTACCATCACATCAACAGTTTTGGCATTATCAGATAAGTCAATAAATAAATTGAGGTGCTCACTCAAAACTTTGGCAGCTAAACTTACCGCCTCATCAGGTGCCAATGTACCGTTTGTAGTAACATCGAGTGTTAACTTATCAAAGTCAGTCATCTGACCTACACGAGTGTTCTCTACAAGAAGATTTACTCTCTCTACAGGAGTATAGATAGAATCGATTGCTATCACACCTATAGGAGTATCCTCTCCTTTATTTTTATCTGAACTTACATAACCTCTACCGTTTGTTATTGTCAGTTCCATATAGAACTTTCCTTCTGAAACTGTTGCAATAACCTGGTCTTTGTTAATGATTTCTATACTTGGATCACATTGAATATCTTCTGCAGTGATAACTCCTTCACCGTCAAAATCTATATAAGCAACCTTCGGCTCATCATCAATAGATGTATTCTTGATTGCAAGGCTTTTTACATTCATTATGATCTCTGTCACATCTTCTTTTACTCCCGGTATGGAAGAAAATTCATGCAACACGCCGTCAATCTTAACCTGACTGACAGCCGATCCAGGGAGGGATGAGAGCATGATTCTTCTTAGGGAATTGCCTAAAGTTGTTCCATAACCTCTCTCCAGTGGTTCACATATGAATCTGCCGAACTTCTTATCCTCGGAAATTTCTGCAATCTCTATATTGGGTTTTTCAAAATCAAACACGAATGTCCCTCCTTTTAGATAAACTATATCTATATCTCAAATATTTGAGACTTGGTTAATACTTCAAGGCTAAAATATTTCTATTATTAGCAAATCAGCTGATACGAAAATAAGTATCAGCTGTTAAGATTCCTATTACTTAGAGTACAACTCAACGATAAGAAGTTCGTCTACAGGAACATCAATTTCTTCTCTTGTAGGGAGGCTCTTTACAGTACCTTTTAAGTTTTCAAGATCTGCATCAATCCAAGCCGGTACAATTCTTCCGGATGTTGACTCTACAACTTCCTTATATCTTGCAGATGATTTTGCCTTCTCTTTGATCTCTATAACATCTCCTGCCTTTACAAGGTAAGATGGAATATTTACACACTTACCGTTTACAAGAACGTGCTTATGATCAACAATCTGTCTTGTTTCTTTTCTTGTTCTGCCGAATCCCATACGGAAAACAACATTGTCAAGTCTTCTCTCTAAGAGAATCATAAGGTTCTCACCAACCTGACCCTTCATTCTCTCAGCCTTAGCATAGTAGTTTCTGAACGGTTTCTCTAATACACCGTAGATAAACTTTGCTTTCTGCTTTTCTCTAAGCTGCAAACCGTACTCACTGAGCTTACGGCCTGCTCTTTTTGTATCTCTGTTAGACTTTTTATCTATTCCCAGAAAACCCGGCTCAAGGCCAAGTGATCTGCATCTTTTAAGAACGGGAACTCTATTAATTGCCACTTTTAGTACCTCCTATTAGACTCTTCTGCGTTTTGGTGGACGACATCCATTGTGTGGTACCGGAGTTACATCCTTAATACTTGTTACTTCTATTCCACATGCAGCCAACGCACGAATAGCTGCTTCTCTTCCTGAACCGGGTCCCTTTACCATAACATCTACATACTTAAGTCCATGTACTAAAGCTGCTTTTGCAGCAGTTTCTGCAGCCATAGATGCCGCATATGGAGTAGATTTCTTTGAACCTCTAAATCCTAGACCACCGGCGCTTGCCCATGATATCGCATTACCCTGGGTATCAGTTAATGTAACAATTGTATTGTTAAATGATGACTGAATATGTGCCTGTCCGCGTTCAACGTTTTTCTTTACGCGCTTCTTTGTCACCTTCTTGGTGGACGCATTCTTTGCCATTAAACTAACCTACCTTTTTAAACTTTACTACGCTCCTGTTTTTAAAACATACAGCGAAAATTACTTTTCGAAAAAATGAATAGACTATATTATCTATTATTTCTTCTTGTTTGCTACTGTCTTTCTTGGACCCTTACGTGTTCTTGCATTTGTCTTAGTCTTCTGTCCGCGAACCGGAAGATTCTTTCTATGACGAATACCACGATAACATCCTATTTCCTGTAATCTCTTGATGTTCATAGCGATCTCTCTTCTAAGATCACCCTCTACCATCTGAGTATCGGAAATAACCTGTGCCAATTCTTTTACTTCATCGTCTGTAAGATCCTTTACTCTTGTATCAGGATTTACATTAGCCTCTTTCAAGATACGCTTTGAACTTGTAAGACCTATACCATAGATATATGTCAAACCAATCTCAACACGCTTTTCTCTTGGTAAATCAACGCCTGCTATACGAGCCATTTACCTACTTCCTCCTTATTCCTATGCAGATCAACCTTGTCTCTGCTTGTGCTTTGGGTTCTCACAAATTACTCTTATGGAACCTTTTCTCTTAATTATTTTGCATTTTTCGCAAATCGGTTTCACTGAAGATCTGACCTTCATTGTAACTCTCCTTTCATCGCTACTAATAAAGACGCCA